>CAYPUP010000044.1:0-10309 GCA_964413795.1 uncultured Ignavibacteriales bacterium | reverse complement strand
ATTAGTTTATAGACCTTTAAAAGGTCACTTTTGAAATATTCGTTGGTTAAAATCAGACATAAGTGGGTGGGTGAAAGGATCATTCCCAAATAACCAGAAAGATAAGCCAGATATATATATGATGGCTCAATTCCATTGGTATAAAGAAAACCAGCTAAAATAGTATAGCCCATAGCAATAAAAGCCGCCACCATCCCGGTTAAAAGTCCGGCTGTGAAACAGACCAAAAAGATCACTACCTCAGGTGGGAGATTGTATGCAGCGGTAAGGGCTGGAATTGATGCTATGGAACCTGATAATTCCAGAGCAGTCTGAAATGACAATGTTCCAAAAACCAAAAAAATTAGTGTGAACGAGAAGCCCTTTTTAAAGGCACTTTTCAGGGGTTCTTTTGTTGGTCGAGAGATAATAATCAGCACGATCATACTTATCAATACAGCCAGAGCCAATTCTATTTTAAAGATCCCATAAATAAGAATAGCCAGTGGAATAGGCCAGATAGATTTTACTATTCCATAAAGAGCTTTAAAGAAATGGACATCTCTCCCATTGTCATTAATCACTTTAGGAATAAAAAGAATCAAACCCAGGATTAGCATAAAAAATGCCAATGGAAGTTGTAAAAGCGAGACGCTTCCAATAGGCAGCCCGGTTAAAGCTTCGGTCAGGATTAATCCCGGATAAATCGGCCATGAAAATTCAACCACATGCCGGAACCAGTAATTGGCCGCAGTTTTGAATTCATTTGGATATTTTTTATCTGATAATATATCCCCCACCAGCGGTGCTGATAAAAGTGCACCTCCCGGCATGGGCATTAGACCGACCAGCATAGGTAGAATACCGACCGCTGTTTTATTTCCCCCGGGAAGCTCCCTGACTACTTCGGTAAGACGGCTGAGAGATTTTAGCTCTTTGAGAAGCTGGCCTAAAGTTGTAATCAGGACAATTACTACAGTCAGGGAGATGAATCTTCTGGATTTGATCAAGTCCCAGTAACCCTGTAAAAGATCCATAAATGGTACCTGATATAACAATACCGTTACCAAACCGGCTCCAAAAAGAGTCACACCCACTGAGATTTTTTTCCTCAGAGCCAGAACTATTAAAGCCAGTACCAATATCAATTTCAGAGCATCCATAAAAAGAGAAGTAATGCTGACAATAGACTCCTGTCAATCAATCTCACAACTTGACAATAGAAATAATTAGCATAGTTTCCAGACGTGAATTCTGATATTTTATTAAAAAAAGACGTAGCCTCGATTACAATCGAAAATCTATTTTCAAAGATAGCTAATCAATATGGCTCTGCCTGGCTTGACTCCTCATTGAGGTTTGGAGACCGAGGCAGATATTCATATATTGCCCGTAATCCGGTATTTGATATTTCTCAGAATGGCCATACTATTCTTATTAAGAAACCCGAATCTGAATTAAAAGTTCTTAAAAACGAAAATGTCTTTGACATCCTGGAGTCTTCCTGGAAGGATAAAAACCTTTTCAGTGTCGGATATATTTCTTATGAAGCTATGCTCCCTTTTTTGGGGATTAAATCAAAACATCCCCGGAAAAACATGCTGCACATGTTATTTTATGAGTCGGTACTAAAATATGATCATGATTCCGATATTATCACCATTAGTTGTCCAGCAAAAGACAACTATGATGATCTCTTTGAGACTCTGCCTGAAGAAAACGAATCATCTCTCTCTCCTATATCAGAATTGCGCAGTACAATCACTAAAAAGGAATATATTGATAAAATTAATAAGATAAAATGGCACATTCATGAAGGGGATATATATCAGGCTAATTTTACAAGCAGAATGGATTTAAAATCCACACGAGCCCCATTCGATACCTATAAGCGTCTTCGGCGCTTAAACCCGGCTCCTTATGGATGTTATATCAATTTCAGTGATTATCAGATAATATCATCTTCTCCGGAAAGAATGTTTTTAAAACAGGGTAATTATATTACCTCAGGACCCATCAAAGGAACTATTGCGCGTGGAAATAATGTCATTGAAGAGAATGAAAACCTGGCCAAACTTCTTGACTCTGAAAAAGATAAAGCTGAGCTTTTGATGATTGTCGATTTGGTTCGCAATGATCTCGGTAAGATTGCCCGAACAGGGACAGTATCAGTTGATTCCATTTACAAACCCGAAATCTATTCATCACTAATACATCTGGTCAGCGACATTAGTGCCGAGCTAAAAAATGACATTAAAATAACAGACATATTTCACGCACTTTTACCCGGCGGATCAATCACTGGCGCTCCCAAAAAACGGGCGGTTGAGATTATTGGCGAAAACGAGGATACTCCCAGAGGTGTTTATACCGGGTGTATCGGTTATGTTGATGGGAAAACTGCTGATTTTAATATAGCAATCCGAACATTAACCCACAGCAATGGTCTATATCATATCCATGCCGGCGGAGGTATTGTTGCTGACAGCGATCCGGAAAATGAATATAATGAGATGTTGTTGAAAGCAAAAAATTTATTAAAGGCTGTCGGTATCTCTAAAGAGTTATGAAATGACAAAAACAGTAACAACGATCAATGGCCGGTTTGTGGAAAAAAAAGATGCCCTCATTTCCGTCTTTGATAATTCACTCCTCTATGCCGAGGGACTTTTTGAGACTTTTCTCGCCATTGATGATCGGATTATTTTTGTGGAAGACCACTTAAAGCGTCTATATAAAGGGGCAGAAGTAATTGGCCTGAAAATTCCTGTTTCATCTGACAAACTTATTAAATGGATGATTAAAACCGCCCGGCTCCACCCGGGTAAAATTAAAAAACTCAGGATGACCATTACCAGCGGCGAGGCTTCTAAATGGATCGGGAAACAGGGGAAATCTCAGGTAATCCTTAGCGCCTCTCCTCATAAAATGCCTGAAAAACCCTTCGCCTTATTAGTCTCACAATACCGAGTAGACCAGAATTCAATTTTCCGGAGAATAAAAACTATATCCTATGCTATCCATGCTGCGGCATTAAAACAAGGTCATGAGAAAAATTATGATGACGCCCTTATGTTAAATGAAAAAGGGAATATTGCCGAAGTGACCTCAGCTAATATTTTCTGGGTTGAAAAAGGTAAAATTTTTACCCCTCCTATAAATGCCGGTTGCCTTGAAGGTGTCACCAGAAAATCAGTTTTGACCGAATCCAGGAAAATAGGCATTGAGATCTCCGAAAGAAATATTACTCTTTCTAAAATGCTTAAAGCGGATGAGATATTCATTTCGAGTTCGCTTAAGCTAATTATCGGGGTTGGTAAAATCATCGAAGGGCGAAAAGTACATCTTATTCCGGCAGGACCCGTAACATCAGCTCTATCTATTCATTTTCGAAAATTAGTATCCTTATAACAACTACAAATAATATATTTAAATCGTGGTTAGTCCGCCTAGGCGGACTAACAGCTCATTAGTATATAATAATGCAAAAATCATTTTTAATAGATGCCGCTCCGCAGCACCTTTTTGTTGACTTAAAGAGGTTGTTTCTTTCTCTTTGATCTAAATATGAATATAGGGATAGTATGTTTATGATAAAAAATTGTTTTATAGGATTGACTATATTTTTCGGGATATTGTTATCCCTCAGTAATAATATTACAGCTCAGGATGAATTCGACGTGGCTCAGTCGAGTCTCTATGATACCCCCCCTCGCTGGCTGGTTGATATGCCGACCGCTGGAACCCTGCACCGAGGATCGTACAATATCAGCTTCAGATTTTATCCTCATGGGGGCGCTCTGGGATATGCCGATATTGGGCTATCCAGCCGGTTTATGATGGGGATCTCTTTTGGAGGGGAAGGAGTAATTTCCAGCGCCGACCCGGATTGGAACCCTTCAATTGAATTCGGGCTTAAATTCAGGGTTATCGATGAACTGGAATATTTCCCTGCCGTATCGGTTGGGTTTTCATCCCAGGGAAGCGGCGAATACAACAGCAGTCTGGAAAGATATGCCTTCAAATCCAGAGGCTTTTACGGTGTCGCCAGCAGGAGTTTTTATTTCTATCAATGGACCGCGGGGTGGCATTTTGGGGTGAATTATTCCAGAGAAAATAAAATTGATGATGACAAGGACATAAATGTATTTGGCGGTTTTGATGCCACTTTCAAATACAATCTTGCCCTGGCTATGGAATATGATGCTGCTTTAAATGATGATCGTTCTACTCTGCCTGATTCCGCAAAAACGGCTTATCCTTTCGCCGGTAAAGGGCGGGGATATTTAAATATGTCCATCAAATGGTTGTTTGCGGAGAATCTGGAATTGGAAGTTATTTTAAAGGATCTCCTGGTAAACAGGCGAGAGTCTGATACCTTTACCAGAGAACTCAGAATTACTTATATAGATAATTTTTAATTAAGAGTTATAGCGGATCTACTGGCTATACTTGCGCCATCGACCCAAAACCATTTCGACAAAGTCACCGACTTTTTCAAAGACTTTTTTCTGAAATTCTTCGGCTTTAACCAGATTAAATTCGGGGTATCCTTCCCCCTCTTTATACAGCAAGATCGTCCCCGGAACCGGATAGACATCGGCTCCCGGAACAAACGTATATGCAATATCGGAGTCGTAGGCTTTTTCATCTACCAGCTTAGGATCAATTGACATAATCAAAGCTGTCTCATCGGTCCCAGCATGTCCGCCGACATGGCCAAAAAACTCATCCGTCATTTGACCGCATAATTCCCACCAATGTATAACAGCAACATTGGCTTTAACATCGGCATGGAACTGATAGGCAACTTCCTTTAAAGGTGAATTGTTTCCCCCATGTCCATTCATGATAATAATGTTCCTGAAACCCATAGCAAAAAGCGAATCAAGGATATCCCTGACAAAGCTTCCAAACGTACCTGGGTTGATTGTGAGAGCACCGCTATATCTTCGTAAGGATTTTGTAACCCCATAGCCTAAGACCGGAGCCACCAGAGCATTTATCCTGTCAGCAATTCCATAAGCAATTGAATCGGGAATAAAATTATCAGTACCGGTGCAGGATGTCCCGTGGGCTTCAACTGTCCCTACCGGTAGTATTACAGTATCTATTTTTGATGGTACCTGCGCTTTTAGTTCAAGCCAGTTAAGACGCTGCAGTTCACGCTCCATATGTGATCAATCTCCAAGCTTGGTAAAAATTCGTTCCAGAACCAGTTCTGTCTCGCGTGCAATTTCATCGTCCCCTTCAAAACGCCACTGATTGATATCGCGAATCATCAGTTCCAACTCTTCCGATCCTTCAACACAATACCATATCTCCATTTCCGACCAAGCCAAGCCTTCTTTGGTAAAGGCGTCGGATACTTCGGAATATATTGTAGGTGATTTCCAATCGTATTCTGAGAGATTGACACTGTATTTTTTTGACATCCCGATAACATAATAACGCCCTTCGGGAGTGGGACCAAACACAGCATCACCCTTCCTTAGCATATTAATGGCGGTTTTCATTTTTGAAGATAACACGGTAGGGGTACGGCTGCCAACTACAAGAACATGCTTATACCCGCTGTCGAAACATTCATTAAAAACCTGCTCAACTCTGACACCCCAGCGGTTTTTGGGAAGCTTATGAGATTTGAAATTGCATTTGAAGGCAGTAGCTTTTGGTCCGGTTAATTTCTTTTTCAGGTAATTGGTAATAATTGTAACCAGGCGTTTTCTTTCATCGTTGTCTATGTAATATAACCGCACATCAGCAGATGGAACTTCCAGAGCCTGGATTATAGTATCAGTTATAAAGGCTTGATGTAAGAACCGAAGCTCATCTCCTTTAATAGCTCCGAATTCCATAGTGGAACCATCTTCAGAAGGTTCCTGAATGCATATTGCAATTACTGAATCATTTTTTTTAGCAGGCGACATTGTACTTTCTTATCCTATTAAGATTCTAACTTTGCCAAATATACCAAGGCGCTTATTCAGAGTCAAGCACCTCGGAAATAAATAATAAATTATTAAAAATATATTTTATTTGATTTCAATAAAAAAAGATTGACAGCGGTTAGTGATTGAAAAGGTTATTTAACTTTTTTCATCACTGCAATAAGGTCATCAGGTTCAATTACCCCCTGAATTACTTTCTTAACATTCCCATCCGCATCCAACAGAAGCGTAGTCGGCAACGAAAATTGTTTCAGCCCAAAGCGAGCCATAAAATCCTTGGTGATTTGAGAGTTAGCTTGTTCAAGTTGTACCTTTACCGGTGTCCATGATTTGGCATAATTAATAAAATTAGGGTCGCTAAAAGTTTTTTTCTCCAACACCTTACAGTTGACGCACCAGGTCGCCCAGGTATCAATTATTATAGGCTTGTTATCAACCTTAGCTCTCTTCAATCCGCTTTCCAGGTCATTTATCCATTCGATTTCATTTTCCAGGTGTTTTACCATACCTGTGCCCTGAAAGGAGATAAGCTCGGATATGGGCGGCAAAATCAAACCCTGTGTTATAAGACTCCCGAATAACAGATAAATTCCTATTGCAAAAGCTATTATGCCTAAAAACTTTTTAAATCTTGGGAAGAAGCCTGACTCGGGTAATAACCTGTCCATACCTCCCCCAAATACCCCAAATGACAATAAAAGCAGGCTGGTCAGAATTGCCAGAAGCTCCTGAGATATAATTGTTCTGATAAAATACAAAGCCATCAGGAGTAAAACAAAACCGAAGAATTTTTTGATTGTTTCCATCCACTCCCCTGCACCCGGAAGAGCGTTTATCGCGGATGAAAAAGTACCAAGTATCACATAGAGCGTTCCCAATCCCAGAGCAAAAACAAATAAAACTAAAAAGCCGATTGCCGGAGAACCACTGGTGGCAATATATAAAAGAATTCCAGCCACAAAGGGACCAACACATGGGGACACAACCAGAGCGGCGACAACACCCAGAATGATAACTCCCAGTACGCCTCCCTTACCCTGAGCGGATGATCCAAGTTTTTGTCGAAGGGAACTTGGCACCTGAAGTTCATAAAGACCAAACATCGATAGAGCAAAAATTACAAATACAACCGCAATACCAATCACTACTGACGGACTCGCCAACCAGGCACCAAAGACACCACCAACCATAGCTACAATCAAGCCCATAATGCCATAAACAAAGGCCATAGATCCGACATAGAAAAGAGACATGATAAAACCGCGGCCGACACTTCTATTCTGGCCGGCAAAGATACTGACCGTAATGGGAATCATTGGATATGTACAAGGTGAGAAGGATAACAGCAGGCCGGTTATAAAAGCCAATCCCAGAGCAATAATATATCCCCAGAAACCATGCTCATCAATTAGACGCTGAATTTCATTCTCCTGAGCCGTGCTCTCCCGCCATGCATTTTGGCGAGACAAATCGGCATTTTGTTTTTCTGAAGCTTCAGGCTTGCCAGTGATTGCAAATATGCTGCTGTTGATATCCTCACCCTCTTCACCTACTTTGATTTTCAGGATTTTATCAATTGACTGAGGGGCGCGGCATTCTGTATTATTACAAGGTTGATAAGCAAAATGGACAGGGATAGAATAGCTGCCGTCCGTTATATTTTTATCAATAAATACTCTAAATATTATAACCGTACTATCACCATAGACAGACATTGCAGTCCCTATAAAATCTATATCATAACCCAAGGGGTATTCTACACCCTTAAGGCTGAATCCAGCGATAGAATCAATTTTCAATTCAGTAGCAATTAACCAATTTTCATGCGGATTGGCCGAATTTATATGCCAGGGCTTACTGATTTCAGTAACAACGGCAAAATCATATTCATTCCCGGCCTTAAATGAAGATTTTGAAGAATATAATGATATATCAATTGGAAGTTCATCATCAAAGGATTCTGAACTGCCAAAATCTATCTGAGCTATCGGCTGTAATGGTAAAATTAGAAGAAAGATAAATGACAATAAAAACGATATAGTCAATTTCCTGAATGATATTTCTCTGAATTTCATAAATTATTCCGTTTATCAGTTTCCATTTATTGTTTATACAAACATTTGGCTGCAGAAATGAACTTAATCATAAAATGAGGAGCAAGCAAAAAGTATATTAATATAAAACGAAAAATATGAAGAGCCTATTTATTGATACATTTGGATTATTTTTTCTTTAATTCTTCAAGTAATTCATTTTTGATTAAAACCAGCAATTTTTCACTGTCAATCTTCACAGCAATTTCTTTAGCCAGTTTTCCAGCCAACTCAACGGTAAATTGTTTTGTAAATAATCTCACTGCTTCTGATAATATTTGTTCATTCGCATGTGGTAGGGCAGATTTTGAGATTTGAGGCTTTTCATCCCTGATTGTTACTGTTGCCGTTTTTTTATCAGAATGAATTTTTTCCATCTCTCTTTTGAATTCATCGATAAACTTTTCAACTCCTTCTTCTTTATGATTTGATTTCGCATTTCCAGTCACACTAATGTGGCTGGATGTCGGAGGTTGAACAGTTTCTTCTATTTTTATCGAACCCAACTGGTGATCGCCATTTTTAGAGATTGGAGCAGCCGCTGATTTTGGTTTTGAGTCATTTTGCATTTCGTTGACAAACCAGTGGTAATCATGAGCGCTGTCTTCCGGTTCCAAAGCTTTTTGGGCTTGTTCAGTCATTCCATATTGATCCTGAAGAATATCCAGCTTTCCAGAAGCATTTGGCTGGATTACAATTTTTTGGGTGGTGGGTCTCCTGATATCTGTTTGATCTTCCTGGATCATTATAGATTCTACTTTGTTGGTATCGTTTAATTCGTCAAATTCCCCTAAGTTGGACACTTTTTCATTTCCAATTTTAATTTTTTGCAAAGTGCTGGTTTTATTCATTTCTTCAGAATCAGTCACACTGATATGATCCAAGCCCAAGGCAGCATCGAGAAACTCATCATCAAGATTCATGCTTCCTAAAAAATCGGTGGGAATATTTACTGATTCTGTCTGGGTTTTACCCTGGCCGGCGAAGATTTTGACTCTTTCAAGTAATTCATTAGTATCAAATGGTCTTCGAACAATCACTTCTTCCGGATAGGGGAGATTTTTATCATCATCAGAGGCTAACAGAATAATTGGGATAGAGCTGTAAATCTCATTGTCCAGTATATACGAATAAAGAGGTTTATCGCCTGCTCCGATAAGATCACTGCCAATAATCAACATATCCGGCTTGCTTAATCCCAGAACATCGACTGCACGGTCATAATCCGGTACAGAAACGACTTCAAATCCATTCTGGCGCAGAATTGTCTCAATAATACTCCGGGTAGAGTCTGACTGCTCAGCTAACAGTATTTTTTTTCTCATAAATTCTATCTTTCCTCGGAGGATTCTTTTTCAGACAATTTCAAAGAAGCATCTTCCAGGAAGCGTCTCTCCTCCGGAGTGATATTATCAATGCCGACATCATTAATTCTGTCCAAAATTTCATCTACCCGCTTCATTATATTTTCGGCTTTTTGGCGGTTTTTGTTTAGCTTCGCCTCTTCCCGGCGATAACTCAAGTTACGAAAATAATTTCCAAAATGCAACCAGCGCCAGCTTATTTTCATATAGACAAAGGCAAACAATGCCCCGCCTAAATGGGCCATATGGGCTACATTTGCCCCGCCAGCGAGAAAACCCAAAAGCATAATCCCTGGAATTGCCCATTTTACTTTAACCGGGACCAGGAAGTAGATATACAACATGCGGTTTGGAAACATCAGCCAATAAGCTATTAAAACGCCATAAATTGCCGCAGAAGCGCCTACCGTGGTGACCAACTGGTCAGATTGAACTATAAGTGTTAACAGGGCTCCAAATAAGCCAGATAAAATATAGAATCGACCGAATTTTTTACTCCCCCAGGTCAGTTCGATTTCGGTACCAAACATCCATAATATAAACATGTTAAACAGGAGATGGAAGAATCCTCCATGTAAAAACATATAAGTGAAGGGTTGAAAGAGTTTATTGGGGAAATCATTAAAGAAAATAGCTGGAACTAACCCCAATTGGGCAGTAAGTTCCGGGACTATATTTTGTAAGATAAAGAGGGCGGTATTGGCAATCAGCATCACCTTTATAAAAGGTGAAATCATTCCCGGGCCGATACTAAATCCGCCCGTAGAATGCTGATTTTGATTATAATTCCTCATCTTTTCTATTATCGTCAATAGTTAAAAAACGATTAACACTAAATTTAGCAACAGCTTCAACCATCTGTTATCTATTTTATATTTTAAAAAATTATGGTTATCCGCTATTTCTTTTCTTTATCCTTCTC
>CAYPUP010000043.1:0-10366 GCA_964413795.1 uncultured Ignavibacteriales bacterium | reverse complement strand
ATTCAATGTTAGGAGAAACCCCCGAATGGTCGCTAATAATCGGGGGTATAATCGTAATTGCCGGAGTATTTATTACAGAAACAAAATCAAAAAAGAAAATCGCGTCCAACGTTTAGCGGCCTTCCCAACTCATAAAACTCTGATAATTCTGTGAAGCTGCAAATGTTTCCGGGTCTTTTAGAAAACTTAGCATATTATCAATCAGGTAGATATGGCTCTTCTCTTCATCAGCAATAATATTAAGAAGTTTCTTTTTGTTTTTATCGGCCTCTTTTTCGGCTGCATCGCGGTATAGTTTTTCTGCTTTTTGTTCAATCAACAGCGCCTCTTCCCAGATAGCTTTGGTCGAATCTCCTGCTATCTGATTCTTACCGGAATCAACCATTTCCATAAAAACATTTTTAACCATTTTTACCGCATCTTTTTTAATGGAAGCAGCTTTTTCAACATCCTGTTTTTTATTTTCCTTCATATTTTTGAAAAAATGGTAATGGCGGTGTTCTTCGACAGCTAAGGTTTCAAAGACTTTTCGAATCATTGGAGCAGAAGCTTTTTTTGCCCCGTTTTCATAAAAGGTTTTACCGTCCAATTCCATTTGCATAGCATATTTAATTATATCCATCGTATTGCCTTCGATAATTTAAAATGATTCGGATGATTTAAGATTCTCGGCTGAGAAAGCATCTTCCATCTTTTTGTCCGTAAAGACACCATCTTTGCGAATGAGCTTGTCATCAAACCAGATTTCCCCACCACCATAATCAGGCCTCTGTATCAAGACCAGATCCCAGTGAATTGTTGACTGGTTGCCGTTTGGAGCCTCATCATAACACTGGCCGGGGGTGAAATGAAAAGAACCGGCAATTTTTTCATCAAAAAGAGTATCCTTCATAGGATGCAGAATAAAGGGATTAACGCCAATGGCAAACTCACCGATATAGCGTGATCCCTCATCAGAATCAAGTATCTTATTAAGTTTTTTGATGTCACCAGTGCAGGTCGCTTCAATAATTTTACCGTTTTTAAAGGTGAAGGTAATATCATTGTATAGATTACCCTGATACAGGGAAGGAGTATTGTATTTAATTGTTCCGTTTACGGAATTACGAACCGGAGCAGTATAAACCTCACCATCCGGAATATTTCTTTGTCCGTCGCATTTTACAATATCTATTCCTTTGATTGAAAAAGTCAGGTTGGTTCCGGGAGCAACAATATGCACTTTATCAGTTGCTTCCATGAGGGCTTTTAAGCCATCCTGAGCTTTGGACATTTTGGCGTAATCAGCACAGCAGACATCAAAATAAAATTTTTCAAATGTTTCCTGGGATGTTTCCGCTAACTGGGCCATAGCATTATTGGGATAGCGCAAAACAACCCATCGGGTTCTTTTGACTCTTTCTTCAAGATGAACCGGTTTATAGAAAAGACTGTTCTGCTTGTCCATCTGTTCGCTTGGGATATCAGCCATATCGTAGGGATTATCCGATCCTCTGAGGCCAATATAGGCATCAGCCTTTTTCATCAATTCCAGATGCAGATCAGCCTGTACCTTAAACTGGTCATCATTTGCATAACGAACCCACTGGCGCAGCAGGGACTCATCATTGTAGTACCAGAATGTGGTTACGCCCATTTCAGTGGCTATACGTATGACATCTTTTCCCAATTCCAGAGTCTCTTTACCTTTGATTTCAAGGTATAATATTTCCCCTTTTTGCATTTCCAGTGAATAATTTAATAACTGTTTAGCAAGGATTTCGTTGCGTTTATCTTTCATTATACTACCCTTTCATTTAACAATATTTTAGCCAAGGTAATGTTATTTTCCCCAAATGGCAACCACAGGTAATCAAACATTCATTAAAATAATATAAATATTTAATCTGAACTTTGTACCATCATTCAGGTTTTAAAGAATATGGCAAATGGTAAACTTTTAATTGGAACCACCGGCTTTAGTTATCAGGATTGGCTGGGTAATTTTTATCCTCAGTTTTGTCCCCAGGCTGATTTTTTGAAGTATTATTCGCATTGTTTTAATACGGTGGAGATCGATTCTACTTTTTACGGCATTCCGTCCGAAAAAACCATAGCCGGCTGGAACAACGTAACTCCGGATAATTTCATATTTTCAGCTAAATTCCCTCGTACCGTTACCCATGAGGGGACAATAAATCAGAAGGTTGAACAGGCAAAATATTTTATGGAAGTCATGAAAAACCTGAAATCCAAGTTGGGCGTATTGCTCCTTCAGTTCCCATATAGCTTTAAACCCGATCAGTATGAAACTCTCATCTCTTTAATAAATACTGTCAAAGGGGATATAAGAATTGCCGTTGAACTTCGAAATCGCAAATGGCTCGATAATAAGGATATATTCAAAATCCTTTCGGATCATAATATCGCTCTTTGCCAGATAGATCATCCCTGGATGCCCCGTATCAGTCAATTTACAGCCGATTTTTCTTATTTCAGATTTTTAGGGGATAGGAAAAAAATTGAAGATGATTTTACTTATATCCGAAATGACCGGATTCAGGAGCTTACTGAATGGAAAGAGATTATCAAAGAAAGCCTTGATACCGGCCGTGATACGATTACTTATTTTAATAATCATTACTCCGGCCATGCCCCGACTACGGCGATGAAATTCGAAGAAATCATTACTGCTTGATTTTTATAATCTCCATGTTCTAATATTCTCTTGTTTAATATTTAATATGAGCTTTATTTAAGGGCATGATTCCTGATATTAATAATAATATTAATCTTCTTTTTACTAATATTGGACGGGGGCATCCCTTTTATCTCGATGGTATAATAGAAGCCCTCATTAAAAAGCAAAGTATCAGTCTTATTAAGAATGAAAATGATGTCTTCAAAATATCTCATGGAACATCATTGTTAGTCTGGAAAACAACCCGATGGATGTACTATAAAAGTTCGTCGCCGGGAATTTTGAGATGGTTTTATAATAAAATTCGTACAGGAAGAAAATATTCAGAGGATAACAGATTGGTAAAATATCTTGGTCGGGACATATTAGAATATTATAAGAATTATCCCAATCCAATCATGGTGGCACATCCGCTATTGGTAAGTATCCTTAAGGGGAGAAAAGGAATTATCTACCAGCATGGAGAACTGGTCGCACCTGACGAATCAATTGTTTCCGGAGCAGATTATATTTTCGTTCCAACAAAAGAAGTTGCCCGGAAGTTCATAGCATCCGGCTATCATAAAGACAATACTATAATATCCGGGCTTTGCATTGAACCAGCCATTATAAAAAAAGCTGAGGATGCTTATAAGGGGAGAATAGACCGGTTAGTGGAAAGCAGGCATTTGACGGGAGCCTTTTTTAGTTCGGGTGCCGAACCATCAACTCATGTTTATTTATTGTCGCTTGCGGCTGCCTCGGCTGTTAAAGCCGGGGGAAAGGCGCTCATTTTTGCAAAAAAAGGGGGGAAGCTGGAGTTAAAAGTAAAAAAAATATTTAGTAAATCCAGAATTAATTTCCTGACAATAGACTCAACTGATAACTTTCCACACGAATTACCGGAGACTCTAATCGTAACCTTTCAATCGAGGCGGGAAGAAAATATATTAACCGCCCACTTTTTCCAGCTATTCGATTATTTGGTGGCACCAGCTCATGAAAGGTCAAACTGGGCTGTAGGTCTGGGATTACCGCATTTCATCCTTAAACCTAATATTGGTCCTTTTGCTCCTTTGAATGCTGAATTTTTGATGAAATCCGGAGTAAGTGAAGAAATTGTCCTGAATATCGATGCTAATCTGTTTGGTGCGATGTTAGAACGTTGTCAGAAATCAGGAAAATTGATTGAAATGGCTAAAAATGGCTGGAACAAATATAAAATCAATGGATTTTTTAATATAGCAGATTTTTTAATTAACAAATTAAAATAAATGTATTAAAATAATGACTCTTTATCGGATAGATTATACAGAAAGATACTGATGTTAAAATTAATTGGAACTGATGGCCGCAAGCTATATTCATGGGATTTACTTCCGGGAAAATATTCCATTGGCAGAAAATCAGAATGCGATTTTTTTATACAGGATAATACCGTTTCTCGCAACCATGCCGAGTTGATAGTAAATGATGATAACTCGGTTATTACTCTGACCGATCTGGGAAGCCACAATGGAACGACGGTAAATGGATTTAAAATAATAGCTCCCACTGAAATTAAAGCGGGTGATAATATTATTTTCGGACAGGTAGAATTTCGCATTTCCTCGGAGGATGGTACAAGCAGGTCTAAAGTTCCAACAACCCAATTATCAAAAAATGAACCGGAAAAATCTGTCTTTCTTGATATCAATGAAGCTCTAAAACCCCTTCCTTCAAAAGTGACTGACAGACCGGAAGTCCTCCCGGCATTATTTGAAATAGCTAAGATGCTGATTCTCAATGAACCCAAAGAGGTAATGCTTGATAAATCACTAAAATTAATAAGCAAAGTTATTACCTCTGAAAGACTGGCTATCCTATTTACCGAAGAGGGAAGTGATGAAGTTTATACTGCCGCTTCTTTTTTGAAGGGGGGCAAAGATCCCGGAGAATTCCGCATTTCAAGAACCATTATAAAACAGATATTATCTGATCCTCAGGCAATCTTAATCAGCGATACGACCCGAGACCCTAATTTCGCCGAACAGCATTCTATTATCATGTCCGAATTGAAATCCGCTATGGCAGTACCTCTGTTTGATGAAGCAAAAGTTCACGGAGTTCTTTATGCCGATACCAGTAATCCGCTGCACCAATATAACGACGAACATCTCCGCCTTCTGGCTACATTCGGAAATATAATCGGTTCCCGGCTGCAGAATTATACCTTATTAAGCGAACGTGAAGAGAAGCAGATACTCGATGCTGAATTGAAAAGAGCATCTTCGATCCAGAAGAAATTATTGCTTAAAAACAATCCGGAAATACCGGGTTATAATCTTCATTCATTCCAGGAACAATGCCGTGCTGTCGGTGGAGATCTATATGATATGCATGTGATGCCTGATGGGAGACTGCTCTTTATGGTTGCGGATGTCAGCGGCAAAGGGCTTGGAGCGGCTTTATTGATGGCTAATATCCTGGCATCGTTTCGTATTCTCTACAATCAGCCTGATTTTAATTTATGTGATACGGTTAAAAAAGTATCGAGCCAATTAGTACTCCATAGTGATTCCGGTGATTATGCCACTCTTTTCATTGGCATTCTTGATCCTGTAAACCACAATGTGTGCTATGTCAATGCCGGCCACAATCCCCCGATGCTGGTAAAAGGAGACGGCTCTTTCAAGCTATTAAATGAATCCGGCATTCCTATCGGAGCGATGGATTTTGATTTATGGCCGGAAGGGCATGTTGCTCTGGAACCTGATGATTTCATTTTAATTTTCACTGATGGCGTAACCGAAGCCGAAAGCATTATCGGGCAATACGGCGAAACAAGGCTGGAGAAATTCGTTTCAAAAAATTGCAGCTTCCCGGCTGATAAGATTTGCGATAATTTAGTGGAAGAGGTCTTGAATTTTGTTGAGGATTATCCTCGTTCAGATGATATTACCATGATGATAGTGCAAAGGAAATAAATATGTTGGAAAGCGGACAGTTTTTTGCCCATTTTAAAATTATAGATCATCTTGGTGCCGGTGGCATGGGGGAGGTATACCTTGCCGAAGATCAGAAGCTGAATCGACAGGTAGCCCTAAAAATTCTTCTGGATGATTTTTTTGAAGATTCAGACCGACTTCAGCGTTTCGAGCGGGAAGCAAAAATCGCTGCCCAAATATCTCATCCGAATGTCATGGGTATTTTTGACATGGGTAAAACCAGTCACCCCGGAACCGGCAAAGATGTCTCCTATATCGTTATGGAGCGAGTAAAAGGGAAACCCCTTTTTGATCATTTAAAAGGTTCACAACTAAAACTCAGCAATATTTTAAGGCTGGGTGAAAAAATCGCTTCAGGTCTGGCAGCGGCTCATAAGCTGAACATCGTTCATCGGGATATTAAATCTGCAAATATTTTAGTCGATGATGATGGAACACCAAAGATTCTCGATTTCGGTCTGGCCAAACCTATAGATCCGGTTCAAATGGATAATGATAACACTAATACTGTTTCCCAGGAATTAACTAAAGAAGGAAAAATAGTGGGGACAATATCCTATATGTCGCCTGAACAGGCTCGGGGTGAGAAAGTTGATTCCCGGTCTGATTTGTTTTCCTTTGGAGTTTTGCTATATCATATGGTCACTGGTGAGTTCCCCTTTAGCGGTTCATCACAGGTTGCCACGCTGGCTAAAATACTTGAATCAAAACATGAGGCTCCCAGTACTAAAAATCAGAATATTAATCCTGAACTGGAACGAATCATCGATAAGTGTCTTCAGAAAAACCCCAATGATCGCTATCAAAGCGCCGCTGACCTCGTCGTCGATTTAAGAAATCTCAGACGCCAATATGACAGTGGTATTTCTGAATCTCAGTCCGGAATATCTTCGATTTCCAAAAAGCTGACACATTCTAAAACTTTAATCTTTTCATGGAAAAGGATAGCTGGTGTCGCAATTGTTATATTAGCCGCCATTGTGATTTATAATTGGACTGGTTCTGATAATACATCGACGCAAAATGAAAATGAAGGGATTGTCTATTCTGATACGGTTATTGGCAACGGTCTGGCGATATTCAGCTTTGAAAATAAAACCAAAGATACTACCCTTGACTGGCTCGAAACAGGTCTCCCGGATATTCTTATGACTGATCTAGTGCAAAGTGAAGCGATTTCTATTGTCAGTACCGAAAGAATTTTGGATTTTCTGAAAAAGGATGTTAACCTTTCTGGTCATCAAGGGGAGGAATTTGCCAGAGCTATTCAGGACGCAATCGGGAAATCCCTGGAAGGAATACCGGCAGCAAAGGAAGCCCTTAACAATGCCAAATCTCATATGAAAGAAGTCAGTTCATCGTCTTATTCATATTCCGACAAGATAAAAGCGGCCCGTTCTCTTGGAGCGGCAAATGTTTTATCAGGCGCCTTTTATAAAATGGGTGATAAGATAAGGATCGATGCCCGCCTTGAAGATATTGCAACTGGTAAGATCGTTCTTGCTGAAAAAGTAATCGGGGATGACCCTTTTACGCTTGTCGATAGTCTGACCAGCAAGATCGCTTCTTCGCTTAATATCGAAGAGATAGACGGAACCGCAACCAGCATTGCCAGTATGATAACAGATTCCCCTGAAGCATATAAATTATATCACGAGGGGACAAATCTCCTTTTTCTTGATCTCAAAGATGATGCCATCGAAAAACTTAAGAAGGCTATTGAGATTGATCCAACTTTTGCGATGGCTTATATGAGAATAGGGATGTGCCATGTATTTGATGGCCGACCGCAGGAAAGTTCGACCCAATTTGCCATTGCGCAGGAATATAAAAATAAACTCCCCATCAGGGAACGAAGCAAACTTGAATTATATGCAGATATTTGGTTAAACCATGATTTTGATGCTGCTTTTAAAAAATTAGCAACATATGTTGATCATTATCCTGATGACAAAGAGATTCGAACTCTCTATGCTATGACATTGCATGAATTCAGCCAGGATATCCCAGCCTGTTTTGCTCAATTGGACACGGTCTTAGCTGTTGACCCGGGTTATCAATTAGCTCTCTCTTTTTATTCACAGGTTTATCAAAATCTTGAGCAATATGATCTGGCTCTTGACTATATGAATAAAATCAGACAATATCACCCTGAATCACCGGAACCCTATTTCCAAATTGCTGAGATTTATGAAGAGCAGGGGAAATATGATGAAGCTATCGCTGAAGGCAAAGTAGCCATGGAGCTGTTTCCTAAAAGGACAAGAGGGTTGAGAAGTTTATCTGAATTGTATATTAGGAAACGTAACTTTAAAATGTCAGATAATTATCTCGACCAATATCGAAAGACAATCGAAGATGATCATTATTCAATTGTAAGATACTACTACAGTAAAGCCAATCTGGAGTGCTGGAGAGGGAATTTTAATTCAGCTACTGATTATTATTTTAATGCGACCGACGAAGCCTTTAAAACTAGCGACAGCGACATTATTTGCGGAGCCTACAGAACCATATCAACTCATTATAACAGACTCCATAAAATTGACAGCTCGATATATTATAATGAACAGGCTTTAAAATGGTCTCGTCAATTCGGGGGATTAAATTATGCAATATCAGTTGTAAGCACTGATATTTCTCAATGTAACAAAGCAAGGCCAATTTTGCAGGAATCAGTTGAAGATTTTAAAAAGATTACACCGTCGTCCTTGTGGCCAATTGTTGAAAAACTGCCAATCTTTTTTGAAACTATTTGTCGTGCGGACACCTTGGCGATGATAAGTGCTATTGAAGATTTAAACCAGGTTATACAGGCTACACAAAGAGATGGGAATTTAAGATCAATTGGAGAATTAAAAGTTTTGACAGGTGATTTCCAGGATGGAAAAGATATTCTAAATGATTTTGTTTTTGGTGAAAAACAGAGCACATCAGGTTTCTTATATCTCTGGCTGCTATATTTAGTGGGTGTTGCTAATGAAGGTTTGGGAAATATTGACGAAGCTGTAAGTAATTACGAAGAAGTTCTAAAATACTGGAAGAATCCGGATATAGAAATTAGTGAGATAAAAGATCTTAAAATCAGATTAGCCAAACTAACAAGTTAGATTATGAGTAAAATTAAAATTAAAACGTTAATTCATAATCCACCCATTCTAAGGGCGTGTTGAAAAACCTTCTTATAGTAAAAATAGCGACGGAGACAAGCCCCGTCACTACGCGATAACTTTGTAAAACCGCGTAGAGGGCGGCCTTGCGTCGCCCGATTAAAAGACTGAGCTATGCATTTATCAAATACAGAGCTTTTTCAACATACCCTCTAATATTGCATACTATTAAATCTTGTATGTTTTAGTTAATTGACTTGTATAATAATTTAAATTCTATTTAATTCGCAAAATGATTAAGCGAGCTTTTGATTATGTCAGTCAATTTAATTCCAGTCTCTGGATACTTTCTTTAGGCTGGCTGGTCAGTGCTATCGGCTTCGCCGCTTCTATGCCTTTTATAGCAATATATTTTCATGATGAATTTGGTTTTTCCATGACCGATATCGGTCTCTTTTTTGGGGTTATGGCCTTACTCAGATCAACCTTCCAGGCCATAGGGGGAGAGGTTTCTGACCGGATGGAACGGAAGATGATTCTGGTTTATTCCCAATACATTAGAAGTATTGCTTTTTTTGGTTTATCACTTTCAATATTTTTTAAGTGGGGTTTTTGGTGGGTTGCAATCTTTTTACTTCTGAATTCAATATTTGGAGCAATTTTCCAGCCGGTTGCCAATGCCATGGTTTCAGATATCTTGCCTGAGAAAAAACGCCTTGACGGTTATGCCATAACAAGATCAGCCGGTAATTTAGGTTGGGCGCTTGGTCCGGCAATCGGAGGATTTCTGGCAACATCTTCTTATGCCTTGCTTTTTCTTATTTCGGCAATCATGACAACAGTCTCAGGTCTTATCGTCTGGTATTTTCTCAAATCTCCTGAAACAATTAAAACCACGGATCAATTCAAAATGAAGGATTTGATTGCAGTTAAAAATGATTCCAATCTGGCAATTCATGTTTCCCTGCAGTTAATATTATATCTGGTGGTTTCTCAATTGATTGTCCCATTCTCAGTTTATTCAGTCAACATAGTGGGCTTATCCGAAACTGAGCTTGGCTATCTTTTTTCTTTAAATGGATTATTGGTTGTTTTACTACAGCTGCCGGTGACCCATTTTCTTTCCAGATTCAGGCTAACCTCTCAAATTAGTGCCGGGTCATTTTTATATTTAGTTGGTTATGGAATTATGGGAATTTTTATCGGTTTTGAATATTTTATGATCGCCATTATTATTGTTACGTTTGGTGAAGTCTTTATATCCCCACCATCTCTGACACTAACCTCAAGACTGGCTCCGGAAGGAAGAATAGGACGCTATATGGGAATTCATGGATTTTTCCTGGCGGCAGGATGGTCAATCGGGCCATTGTATGGGGGTATTATTTTGGATCAATTTCCGAATAACCATATGATTGCCTGGCTTATCATTTCATCGTTGGCACTGGTATCGATGGTTGGTTATCAGTTATTTCAAAAGAGACTGCCACTTGAGTTCGATTTTAAGAAATGATCACTTTATTATAACAACATTGCCAATTTGAGTCCGTTCATCTGATTCAACCACCCAATAATATAAGCCTGACACCACTGCCTGAGTATTGCGGGTT
>CAYPUP010000042.1:0-10433 GCA_964413795.1 uncultured Ignavibacteriales bacterium | reverse complement strand
TGGGCTGGACAAACGATCTTCCAGTTAGATAATAATATTCAACATCAATTGAATCAACATCATACGTTTTATTTAACTCTGTCAGGAGTTTTGCGTTTGCCAATACGACATCCAGAAGCTCGTCGCGATGGATAATACTTTCATTGTCCTCCTTTTTAATCAGGACATTTTTATTGCGCGCTTCCGGAATGGCATTCAATTGTGGAAGAACCCCGATTTTATAGATATCCTTATTATAAATATCCACAAGATTCTGGCGAACTTCAGAGATATCATTTCGCCTTAGCGATTGGGAGACAGCATTAGGACTTAAGAGTGGAAATTTTTTTGTAATTATATCGACATATTTCTGCTCATCAGCGACCCACCTGCGGTCCCGTGAAAGAGTATCAACCATAGTGAGAAAACTGTTAAAATTTTTAAGAGCCATCCCCTCGGCACCCGGATCCTGATTGATAACAAACGGAGTAGTCAGCTTTATGAGTTCTTTTTCATCCTCCAACTCACGCTCGGTTTTAAAAACCGTAATCGTGAAAGGAGCAATAATATTATCAAGGGATATTTCTCCTTTTCGAGGAACATCAAAAGGATCATAAAGGTCCTCGCCCGGATACAAAACACCTATCATTCCGGCTGCGACAAACAACATAATGAATTTAAACAGGCGGGATCTTGCAGTATAAACCGGCCTCTGTCGGCTCTCGCTTTGCACTTTCAGAAGCCGTTTAATATATCTCTTTAATTTTAGAACAAATGAAAACATTTGACGAATCCGTTTCCGTCTTATTTTTTATAACTTCGTTTCTCATGTGCTTCGTAGGCTCTAATTATACTCTGTACTAAACGATGGCGAATGACATCCTTGTCACTCAAATATATGAATTCGATCCCCGGCACATTTTTCAGTATCTTTTGAACGCTGATTAAACCGGGCGTATGTCTTTCATCAAGATCTATCTGGGTAATATCGCCGGTAATAACCGCCTTTGAGTTTTCCCCTATTCTGGTCAGGAACATTTTCATCTGGGCATTGGTGGTGTTCTGAGCTTCATCTAAAACGACAAAAGCATCATTTAAAGTACGTCCGCGCATAAAAGCCAGGGGGGCAATTTCAATAACGCCAATTTCCAGAAGTTTTCGGATCTTATCGGGCGGAAGCATATCATACAGAGCATCATAAACCGGCCGCAAATAAGGATCTACTTTAGCCCTGATATCTCCAGGTAAAAAGCCCAATGACTCTCCGGCTTCAACCGCCGGCCGGGTAAAGACTATTCTCTGAACTCTATCAGCTTTGAGATGGGCTACCGCCATCGCCACCGCCAGATAAGTTTTCCCGGTGCCTGCCGGACCAATGGCAAAAACGACATCAAAATCTTCGACTGCATCAACATATTTTGTCTGTCCGACAGTTTTGGGTTTAATATCTTTTTTCAAAGAACTGATCAGCATACTTTTGGTGGAGATATTATTTGCCGGACCGTAGCCATTTTCTTTGACCATGGCAATGGCGTAATTCAGATACTGTTGGGAAATATAATCACCCTGCCTGATCCGCTCCACCAGATCTTCAAAAAGCTTAACAACACTTTCTACCTGATCAGGCGTCCCCTCAATGGTGATCTTCTCCCCTCGGGCAATTATTTTACTCCCGAAGCTCGTTTCGATTATCCGCAGGAAAAGATCATTCTGCCCGTATAAAATACGCTGATCGATCCCTTCAACCGTAAAAATGCGAGCTACATGCTCAATATCATTAACACTCATAACCGGCGCATACTACGCCTTTGGTTCCTCCTTGATCATCAATCCCAACTCATTCAATTGAACTTCATCTATTTCAGACGGTGAGCCATCCATAAGGGACAATGCATTGGCTGTTTTAGGAAAGGCAATAACATCTCTTATTGAATCGGTTTGAGTCATCAACGCTACTAACCTGTCCAGACCGATGGCAACACCGGCATGCGGCGGAGCGCCATATTCAAGCGCCCTCAACAAAAAGCCAAACATTTTATCGGCTCTCTCATTATTTATACCAAGAATTTCCAGAATCTTTTCCTGAAGATTACGGCGGTTTATTCTCTGTCCTCCGGAAGCCATTTCCCAGCCATTTAAAACCAGATCATATTGCATTGCTTTGGATCGGCGCCAGGGATGGTTTAAGTCAGCTTTTGGTAAATCAGATGTGAAGCCTTCTTCTATCAATTGAAGATCCTCTTCCATTGGGTGCGAGACAATGTTATGGGCCGCTTGTAATGAATCCGAATCTTCAACATATTCAAACATTGGAAATTCAGTTACCCATAAAAACCGCCATTTTGATTTATCAATCAATTCATGTTCTTTGCCTAAATGAAGTCTTAGCTGTCCCAGGATCGATTCTGTTTTTTGCTTCTTATCTGAAATAATAAAAAGGGCATCTCCTGATCCGGCACCAGAAACTTCACAAAGTTTGTTTTTTAAATCCTCACCGAGGAATTTCATAATGGGGGATTTATCACCTTCTTTGGCTCTGAGAATATATGCTAATCCACCAGCTCCGTTATTTTTTGCAATTTCTGTTAACCCATCGATTTGTTTGCGGGAATAGGAACCTCCCCCTTTTAACACAATCCCCTTAACAACTCCCCCTGAAGTAACATTATCAGCAAAAACTTTAAAACCACAGTCTTTAACAAAATCAGTCAAATCAATAAGTTCCATTCCAAACCGCATATCCGGTTTATCAATTCCAAAACGATCGATTGCATTTTTGTAAGTTATACGGGGAAATGGTGTCTCTAATTTAACCTTAAGCGTATTTTGGAACAGATCGGTCATTAATCCTTCAATCACTTTGAAGACATCATCAGGTGTGACATAGGACATCTCAAGATCGATCTGAGTATGTTCCGGCTGGCGATCGGAGCGGAGATCTTCATCGCGAAGACAGCGGGCAATCTGGAAATATTTGTCGAAACCTGAGCACATCAAAATCTGCTTAAATAACTGAGGTGACTGCGGCAGGGCGTAAAATTTCCCCTTGTAAATCCGGCTGGGGACAACATAATCACGCGCCCCTTCGGGAGTGGAGCGTATCATCAAAGGAGTTTCAATTTCATAAAATCCCTGCCCGCTCAAATAATTCCTGACTGCCAAGGTTGCTTCGTGGCGGAATTTTATCCGCTCCTGCAGAGGCTTCCGACGGAGATCCAGATAACGAAATTCAAGGCGCAGTTTATCAGAAGCATTGGTTTCTTCTTCAATCACAAACGGAGGCGTTTTTGATTCGGATAAAATATAGAATTCTGAGGCGTTTATTTCTATTTCACCGGTTAACATTTTGGGATTTTTCATACCATCCGGGCGAGGCTGTACTTCACCAACTACCGCCACCACAAATTCATGGCGGGCACTATTGGCTACTTCTAACATCTCTTTATCGAAAGTCTCCGGATTGATAACAACCTGCGAAAGGCCGTATCGGTCGCGGAGATCCAGAAAGAGCAAACCGCCCAAATTACGGTATCCATCAACCCACCCGTTAAGCCTGACTTTGGCGCCAATATGTTCGGCTCTGAGCTCGCCACAGGTATGGGTTCTTTTTATTTCTGAGAACGGTACCACTAAATTTTGTTAACTCCTTGTTGTTATAATATTTATCGGCACTATTCAACTTTTATACAGGCCTGAGATAGGCTATATAAGTGCATTGGGAAAGTACACCTTTGGGGGGTAAATGTCAAGGACAGGGTTACGACTAAAATAAACAAGCCTTTAATCAGAAATAGAAGGCATTGAGTCAGATTTTTACTGATGGATGCCAACTGTTATATTGGAAATAATTATCGCGAGCCATTAAGACCGTATCAAACCAAATTGGTGCATTATCATAATCTTCGGGGGTCTCCGGATACCAGGCTCCTCTATGTATGGCAGAATCATCAACAACTTCAAAATAATTATATGTGGAATAGATACACCCAGCCGGGCAATCTCCCCAGGCATTTCGGAAGAAATATTTCAACTTTCCTCTGGCATTGAATATCAATAGCATAGGGTAGTCTCCAACAGTTGCACCCGAATGGATATAACGAGTTCCCGGTAACCCGGCATATATATCTACTAATACAATGGGATTTAATTTACCCTCAAAATGAAGTGATACATGGGTTATTTCATCAATAAATGACATATTATTAACATGATATACTTCATTTAAGCTATCCCAGGCATGATAGTCTCCGGATAGAATAGAATCATAAGTGTTTTGATAAAATCCAAAAGATAAATAACTGGATTGCCAATAAGGATTGAAAATAATTTCAACTTCCGATACTGAATCCTGCCAGGTTGATCTTATTAAATCAAGATCATCTCTGATTTTATTATATAAATACTCTGGAGCCACTAATTCACCTGACAACCACAGCGCCGCCAACTCTGCTTCTTCATTTTCCATTGGAGTCGAGTTGAGATCTGAATTTGATCTAACAGGCGAACGTTCGTCACAGTTAGCTAAAATCAGACATAAAAATATTGTTAAACAAAACAATGAGATTGATCTCATCTTTAAATCTCCTTTTAGAATTTTTCCCTCTGTCATAAAATATATTTATTTATATTTATTTTGCAATTTAATATTATTTTATTCATACTAATGACGGTTAAAACATCTATTTGTTGAATTAAAATAAAAATCCCCGCAAATATAACATATTGACAAAACGGAGTAATCCTCTATACTGTCGTTTCGCATCCGAAAGGTGTTAAGTTATAACAGGATGCGGCCGATAGGAATATTATGAAAATTTCGCGCTTTTTAGATGAATCGATGATCAAGCTTGAGATGGAGACCGAGGTTCTTCCTCTCGAAGAAGACCAGTCGCGTGAAAAGTGGCTGGAGCAATGCAAGGCTCTGATCCTTTTTGAACTGGTTGATATAATGGATATTAATACACATATTGGCAACCGCAATAAATTGTTGATCGATTTCATTAATCGCGAAAAGAGAGCCACGACAGCTATTGGTCACGGTATAGCATTCCCTCACATCAGATCCAAACATGCCAGGAATTTTACAATGGGGTTTGCCCGTTCGACTAAAGGTTATGATTTTGATTCACCCGATGGCGAGCTTACTCACCTCTTCTTTTTTATGACCGCTCCCCCCTATGATGATGATTTATATCTGAAAGTATTTAAGGCTTTAGCTGAGATGCTCCAGTACGAATCATTCCGCGAAGAGCTCATGTCCGCCCAATCCCCCGGCGAAATAATCCGTGTGATAAAGAGTATGGAGTGAAGTTAGTTTAAAAAATAATATCCTTAAATTTGGTCTTTCAGATTCAATTTCAAATATATATTTAGAAATCATATCATCAAAGCAATCTTGATAGGAACACAACACTTCAAAATGAGGTGTTCTTTGCCAGTTTAGTAATATTATACTTCTATACTCATTACTTTCATCATAGATATCAAATTGTTGTAATGCTTTTTCTACATGTTCTTTTAATTTCTTAAATAGTGGCTCTAATAGTATCTTTTTTTATCACTGATATGATTTCTTAATACGATATTTTCATTCGTACCTTCATAACTATATTCAAATTGAAATCTATTGTAATCATCCCATGTGCAGACAAACCTAATTTCATTATTATTGTTGGTAAACTTGTTTTCATAACACTTGTAATGATCTATCATATTGTTTTCTAAATCTGAGATAAAATCTTTCACAGCCATTTCTGAATCAGCTCTTTATTTTATAATTTCAAAGTCAATATATCATCTTGACAGTATGAAATAATTTGTCATATTGTCTTTCAGAACTTTTATTTTGGGAGCGACAATGACTAAAACAAAGCATCTCTTTTTATTAATAATTATTGCAATAAGTATAATAAGTTTTAGCTGTTCGAAAAATTCAACTGGGATTGCTGATCTTGATATAGATTTCCCCAATACAGTCGGCAGCCACTGGACTTATGAGGTTGATTATGTGATGGAAGAAGGAATGGATACGGTTGATGTCGATATTTTAGATGATACGATTGTTGC
The DNA here is from genome assembly GCA_964413795.1 of uncultured Ignavibacteriales bacterium. Classification (GTDB taxonomy): domain Bacteria; phylum Zixibacteria; class MSB-5A5; order GN15; family FEB-12; genus DAOWMZ01. Next base: position 4,388 of record CAYPUP010000042.1, on the reverse strand, counting down.
TAATAAGTCTGCTACCATCTGGTCCTTTGATTATCACTGCGTTCTTGATACCGGATATGTAACTATCGGTGACGAAACTTTGCAGGTGGTCATTAGATGCATTCCACCACCCGATACAAGCATAGTTGTGATTAAAGCTGATTCGGTAACATTAATAAACGAGAGTTTTTTCAGCTTTGATAAATTTGTCATGCGTTTCCCGTTAAGCGTGGATAAAAGCTGGGACTGGGATGGTAATATATTACTGCGTGAAAAACATACCAGCGAAGTCATCTCAATCGGTACCTTGACGGTTAAAGAAATGTTTTATGATAATGTGTATGAAATCAGAAGCTACCATGATGTCGGTTTTTATGGTGATAACTTCGATTATATCAAATCGGTTTATTGGTTTGTTCCCGATGTTGGCATTATCAAACTGGTTGAGAGCAAAATAAAAATAGAATACGTTGGTACTGCCCCTGTAGAACAATTTGTTGGCATTATAAGCTGGGAGTTAGTGGATTATTCTATTGCCGATTAGAATTATTTGCTGATTTTTAAAGCTGCCAAAAAGGCTTCCTGCGGGATTTCCACTTTACCGAACTGCTTCATCCGCTTTTTGCCCTCTTTTTGCTTTTCGATCAGTTTTCGCTTACGAGTAATATCTCCACCATAACATTTCGCTGTTACATTTTTGCGCAGCGCTTTAACCGATGCCCGGCTTATAATTTTATTCCCGATAGCCGCTTGAATGACAACTTCGTACATCTGTCGTGGAATTAACTGCCGCAATTTTTCATTTAGATTCAAACCCCAGTTATAGGCTTTTTCACGATGGATAATTACCGACAAGGCATCCACCGGGTCGCTATTTACAAGTATATCAAGTTTTACCAAATTGGCTCTTTTATAATAGGGCATTCCGTAATCAAGAGAAGCGTAGCCCCTGGTCGATGATTTCAGTTTGTCATAAAAATCAAAAATAATTTCTGACAATGGAAACGAATAGGATAGGCTGACTCTGGTAGTAGAAAGATATTCGGTGGTTTTATATTCTCCTCTACGCGCTGTTCCCAGTTTCATAATGGCTCCAATATATTCCGCCGGAACAATTATCTGGGCATCAACATAAGGCTCTTCTATATAATGCGTCTCAGATGGCAAGGGCATATGGGCCGGGTTATCGACAACAACCATGCTGTTATCGGTTTTAAAAACATGGTACTCGACATTGGGGACGGTATTGATAATGGTCTGGTCGTACTCACGGGATAATCTTTCGGTAACAATCTCCATGTGCAGAAGACCAAGAAATCCGGCTCTGAATCCAAAACCTAAAGCTGTAGAAGATTCTGGCGTGAAGGTCAGCGATGAGTCATTAAGCTTCAGTTTCTCTAATGCCTCCCGCAGTTGAGTAAATTCTTCGGTCGTGGCCGGGTAGAGACCGGAGAAAACCATCGGTTTGACATCTATAAATCCCACTAAAGGTTCTTTAGCCGGTGATGCCGCCAGCGTAATTGTATCACCAATTTTTGTATCAGCTACCTGTTTTATTGAAGCAAATAGATAACCGACATCGCCGGCATGAAGAGACTTTTGCGGAACCGTTTCAATACGCAAATAGCCAACCTCATCGGCATCATAGGTTTTACCCGTTGAGAAAAATTGAATTCTATCATTAGTATTTATTGTCCCATTGACAATTCTAACCAAAGGCATTGCCCCTCGATAACTGTCAAACATAGAATCAAAAACCATCGCCTGCAATGGAGCATTGGCATCCCCTTTGGGAGGTGGAAATTTATGCACGATTGCTTCCAGGATTTTATCGATGCCTATCCCCTTTTTGGCTGAGCAGCGTAAAACATCTTCAGGCTTGCAACCCAGCAGATCAACAATTTCATTTACAACCACATCAACCTGGGCATTGGGGAGATCGATCTTATTTATTACCGGCATTATTTCCAGATCATTTTCCATCGCCAGATAGAGATTTGAAATTGTCTGGGCTTCGATTCCCTGAGAGGCATCTACAACGAGGATGGCTCCTTCGCAGGCCGCTAATGAACGGCTGACTTCATAAGTGAAATCGACATGACCGGGAGTATCAATCAGGTTGAAACTGTACATCTCACCGTCTTTAGCTTTATAATCAATACGGATAGCATGGGACTTGATCGTTATTCCCCGTTCACGTTCCAGATCCATAGAGTCAAGCACCTGGGCTCTCATCTGGCGATCAGAAATTGTATGTGTATCCTGAAGCAGACGATCCGCCAGTGTTGATTTGCCATGATCGATATGAGCAATAATTGAAAAATTTCTTATCCTATTTATATCATACATAAACTTATTAAATCATCCTAAATATTAACTACAAAAAACCGCTGGTTAAACTTCCAGCGGATAAGAAACATAAGTAAAACTCTATTAAAAGTCAATTTGGTAAATAAGTCTTATTTTACCAAATAAGCAGCCAGCCTGTCTTTGAATTCGTTCTTTTTGATATCCGATTCCAAAATGCCGTTAAAAGCGATAGATAAAGCGCTTGTCTCCTCAGAAACTACAACCACAACAGCATCGGAAACTTCCGAAACCCCAATTGCCGCTTTGTGGCGCATACCATACAGCTTATGATAACGGGGATTGTTTGTCAAAGGGAGCGATGCTGCGGCAGCAGAGATAAATTCACCAGATACTATTACAGCCCCATCATGCAATGGAGTATAAGGGGTAAACAGGGTCACTAACATCTCTGATGATAGTTCGGCATTTAGTGCTTTACCAGTCTCTGAAAAATTACGCAACCCGGTCCTTCTTTCAATTACAATCAGGCTTCCATATCGCAGCTCAGAAAGACGCAAAGCTGCCCGGGATACTTCCTCAAGTGATTTTCTGCGTTCCAGCATGACAAATTGTCTTAAAAGTCGACTTTGCCCTAAATGTGCCAGAACCCCTCTTAATTCCGGTTGGAAAACAATAACCAATACAATTAAACCAAAGGTCGCCAAATTTGAAAAAAGCCAGGTTAAGCCTTCAAGTTGGAACCAGTAAGCGATAAAAGCTACTCCGAAAATCAACCCCAATCCTACAATAATTTGAGCCGAACGAGTCCCTTTGACCAGTTTCATAGCCTGATAAATAATAAATGAGACTAATAAGACATCAAGGATATCTTTTAACCCGAAATTGATAAACTCATAACTAAAAAAGGTCATCAGCTCTCTCTTATTGCCTCCAAAACTTTCACTGCTTCCACTGTCTCTTCTACATCATGAACCCTGATAATTGAGGCGCCATTTAAAACTGCTGCTATCGCTGCTGCAATTGATCCCCCGAGACGCTCGTTACTTTCTTTATCGGATGGATTTATCATGTTAATAAACGATTTCCTTGATGCACCTATCAATACCGGGAAACCCAGAGCTTTGATGCTGCTGATATTTGATAAAATTTCCAGATTATCCGTCAATCTCTTTCCAAACCCGATACCGGGATCAAGTATTATTTTTTGCCTTTTAATATCATGTTTTTCACAATATGCAATTCTATCTTTGAAAAAATCAACAATATCATTCAGACAATTTTCATATACCGGATTTTTCTGCATATCTCTCGGTGTTCCGAGCATATGCATAAGTACCACTGGGACATCTTTGGAATTTACTACTTCTGCCATTTTTGAATCAAATCTGAGGGCAGAAATATCATTGACAATATCTGCCCCGGCTTCGATTGCGGCACTCGCTATTTCAGCTTTATAAGTATCTATTGAAATCAGAATATTTGTCTCTTTTCTGATGGCTTTGATAGCCGGAATAACTCTTCGAAATTCCTCATCCAACGGAACAGGGTCCGCCCCCGGACGGCTGGATTCTCCTCCGATATCTATAATATCAGCCCCCTTTTTTTCCATTTGAATTGCAACTTCTCCTGCGTCAAAAGGAGTTGCTATACTACCACCATCGGAAAATGAATCAGGAGTTACATTGATGATACCCATAATTAGAGTTCTGGCCAGGCTTAGTTTGCGGCCTCTTGCTAAGGAAATATCCTCTGGCAGATTGTCAGCAATGGATCTTTTATGTCCGGTAATTGTCATCACAATACAAAATAAGAATGTGCGGACAACAAATCAAGAATGATTAATGAAAAGAGAGTAAAAACAAATAATAAAATATCAGAAGTTAAAAACTATGCCCGTTCCATAAGAGAAAGAGCTTCAATTCTGGTTGCCCCTTTGCGCAATAACCCCCTTACCGCCGAAGTAACAATTTTACTCCCCGGTTTTTTCTTGCCCCTCATTGTCAAACAGAGATGTTCTGCTTCGACGACAATCATAACCCCTTTTGGCTTGATGGCTTTAAGCATGGCATCAGCAATCTCCGAAGTCATTCTTTCCTGAA
>CAYPUP010000041.1:0-10441 GCA_964413795.1 uncultured Ignavibacteriales bacterium | reverse complement strand
TAAAACAGGCTATGCCTATTGCCCCCGTGGTGTAACGGATAACGCGCCAGCCTCCGGAGCTGGAAATCCAGGTTCGATTCCCGGCGGGGGTACTATCATTGATAGTTTTCCCTGACGCAATGTTCCTTCAATCATTAAAAATAAAAAGAGATTCCGTACCAATCACTTCTCAAACACCTTGATCCCAAACAGTCTTGTTAGCATATGCGGATAAAAAGCGATCCAAAGAACAAAAGGCAATGCGTCGTTGAGAATATAAAACGGCAAAATAATCCTGTAAAATGATTTGGACATGCCGTAATCCAGATTGAAATAATAAACCGCCCATGAAATGATCAGATGCCCAAGAATAATTACCGCACATCCTCCAAATAGGGCAAGCAAGCCTCTTTTCCATGCTTTAATATGATCCGGTACTGATAATACCAATGCGATATAGGGGATAATATTAGTAAAATGCTCTACTACTAATGCCAGCCACCATCGTTTTACCCCAACTAATCTAAAAAACGGCAACGCTACCGGATCGAGCCAGTCGGGGTACCGCACCTGCCACGATGTAAACCAGAAGTACCCCAGTACCAGTGTCAAGGGTATCAACTTAATTAGAAATATCAGCAGATCTTTTTTCACGAAATACCACCAGATAAAGCCAACCAATCCATATTGTTCCAATCATTAAAATCAGTGTTGCCTGCCAGAAATAGAGATGCATAAAATCGAAAAGGGATTTTGAATTCGCTCCGATAAACAACAAAACAAAAATGCGGATTATGTTAAAAATAAATATTGTCGGAATGCCTATGGCAAGGCCAATGAGCTTTTTTTTAATCGTTGTAGAAAAGGCTAAAACGGCTGACAGATAGATGATGATTTCCAGCAACCCCGTACATTCATCGATTATCTCAACGGAGAAGCCTTTATAAATTATAATTTTATTGTAATATTGCACTTCCTCACTGAACAAAGATGCGGCTCCACCTGTAATTGTTGTTATGAATTCCAGAAAGCTTTCCATCTTGTCAATTTGGCTGGCTGTCACATAGGCATAGGAAAATCCTGATATAATTAAGATTACAATAAATGAGAGAATGAATTTAAGAGCCGGATTGAGTTTTCGTCTCTCTTTTTTGTTAGTATCGGGTTTGCCCATAGAATGAATTTAATATAAATTAAAATTCTAAGCAAGAAATAGAATGCTATGGGCAGAAAACGAATAATTATTAATGTATCAGATAACAAACGTAGCAATGACTGCGGCCCAGATTATAACTGAAGCGATTACAGCTTTGGTTTGGTTTTTACAAATTAACAAATAAAATACAGTTAATAATAAAGCTAGACCCACTTTGGCGGTCCATTTATTTAAGTGAGTTATTGCCAATCCGTCGCCTAATAAAATAATGGCCGCGATCAAAAGGCTGGTATATATCATCCAGAATGATGACTTTTTAATTGTTGCTGTTTGCGGATTATTTGATTCTGTTTTCATGATCATATCCCTCCAGAAAATTCTCTATTCCCTTTGTGATTGCGTTGGCAACTTTAGACCGAAACTTATCAGTTTTGATCATAGCCTCCTGCTCGGGTATCATCATAAAGGCGCATTCAAGCAGCACAGCCGGATATCGTGTCGGCCTGAGAACCGCAAGGTTGCCGTGAAACATCCCGTGATCAGGCAACTCAGTTGCCTTTACCAGTTCAGGATGTATTGCCCGTGCCAGATCAATTGAATGAGGATGATAATAATACGTCGAGGTGCCATTGTTCGTAAAGGGGTTAATACCATCAGGGAGAGCATTATTATGAATGGAAATAAATAAATCAGCATCGTGCTCTTCTGCAATTTTCGGGCGATCATACAACGGAACATCACTGGTATCCTCACGAGTCATTATTACATTTGCCCCTTTGGATTTAAGTACTTCTCTTAACTTCAAGGCGATTCCAAGATTGGCATTGGCTTCAGTCAGACCCGTTGGCCCAATTGCACCGGAATCTTTGGAATGCCCCGGATCAATTACAATAGTTTTATTTTTTAAGCTTTTTACTTTTTCGGGTGGTCGATTCAGAACAAACTGAAATATATTCCCAAAGTAATAGGCATCATAACCCCATATATCCTGGATCAAATCTAATTTTAATTCGTACAAATCCTCTTCCGGCTGCGACCATGTTATCAGCCTGATGAGCTTATCATCAAAATCATATCTTATCCAATCGGTATTGCTGATCACACCGAAGAATTGGATTGTTATTGTTCGATTATTAATTTCTTTGATTCGAAAGGGATGTTTGGATGATAACGGGACAGCGACAACAACACTGTCGTCATAGCTGTAAGTCCTCAATGAGGTCACGTAAGAATGCGTCGGTAATGAATAGTATTTTAATTTCTCTACCGATTCTTTAAATATCCAACCAGTCTGATTTTTTGATAGTTGTGCTTTGTACCAATCCCCTTCGCGCCCAACGACCAATGCCTCTACCCCCTCCGGTTGAAAAATAGCAAGGTAGCCTTTGCGCGGGCCATGACGTATGATCTGAACCGTGTCGGTAAATTTGACCGTAAACGGATATTCTTTGCTATTTAAAGCAATTTTAAATTTGCTTTTAGAAGTAATCACGGTATCAGGTAAAGACTGTAACAAATGATAAATCAAAGCATCGCCAGCAGCTTCAACAGTATCAATAATTACTTTTCCTTTTTGTGGTGAAGAAAGATAATAAATAATGCTCATATTTTCAATTGAGACCAGCGGTGGTATTACATAATAACCAGAATATATTCCCTTAATTTTCATCGAATCAGGAACCCCCCCCTTACCAAAAACAGATTCTCCCCAATACGTCTGCAATCGGGGATCGATTTCTTTCATAGCAACAGAATCAATAATTCCCGGTATCGAAAACCAGGTTCGGCACCCGGGTGTAGCCTGAAATGAGACTTCAAGAATATCACCAGTATTCAATACCAGATCACCCGAAGGAGGTCGATAGTCATTGCCTATACGAAGGGAATCATAATCAAATGTTTTCAGAGGTTTGGGGACAATCACGGTATGTGTTTTTGTAATAGTTCGGCTTGTTGAATCATCACTTTTATAATGCCCCGGTATTTTCCCCCATAATTTCTTCTCTGAATCTGTTTCGGGTCTTTCAGCAGATATGAAGAAATTAAACGTATCCGGTTTGATTGGCAAAAAGGCGAGAAACCCCCCATCCTCGTGTATACTGATAGGAGAATCGTTGATACGAAGCTGCCAATTAATATTTTTATCATATGGGGAAATATTTCCAAATATAAAAGTGGAATCAGCCGCGCTGATCATCTGACCCTCTTTAGGATAAATGATGTTTATAGAAGGTCCATCATCGTTTAACTCATCTGAAAAGTGAATCAAAGGAAATACTGATATAAAAATTATAACAGTGATAAAAAACCTGGTGATGGAACTGCGCTTATTTTGTAATATATTTTTCAACCACATCCCGCCGTAATTTAGGGCCGCCAATTATTTCCCGATCGACATTGATAGACTCTTTATCATAATTAATTCCACGGGCAATATCCTCCTCCAATAAGAGGGGCCCATCAAGATCAAAATAATCAGCCTGTGATGACATATATATTGATTGAGCAATACCAATCGAAGATTCAACCATGCAGCCGAGCATAACTTTTTTCTTATCTTTATGTGCCTGCCGGGCAAGTTTTACTCCTTCCAGAATCCCGCCGCTCTTTTCCATCTTTATATTTATGCCATCAAAATATGCACAATACTGTTTATAATCATTAAGATTGTTTAGCCCTTCATCAAGGAAAAGCTCAACTCCCTCGCTCTTCCCTTTCAAATGCGGCCATTCCGCGATATATTCCGCATCAGTTGGCTGCTCGATAATCTTAATCCCCTTTTTACTCAGATAAAATATCATCTCTTCGGCTTTGGCGCAAGACCAGGCCCCATTGGCGTCAACTCTTATTTCTTTTCCCTTAATATGATCAAGAGCATCCAGAATCATGATATCTTCTTCGTTACCCATTTTAATTTTAATGATAGGGTATTCACTGTTTTTTATAGCTTCAATCATATCAGCTGGATTATCGATACTTATCGTCATTGAGCTTTTAATTCCCACCGGAGTTCCGAGTGAAAGAATCTCCCAGGGATATCGCCTTGATTCACCGGATAAATAATTCAATACCGCCGCTACCAGGGCCGCTTTTGCAGTAGGGTGAATATCATACTTATTGATATTTTCCAGAGTTTCCATGCTGATATTCTCATCCTCTTCGAGTAGCTTAATTCCTTTTTTAATATCAGCTTCGATATCATCGATACTTGGGCCGTAATGGACTGAACCTGAAGCCTCGCCATTGTAACGGTTATTGATTATTGCCAGTAGATTGGTTTTGACAGTAGCCTCTCCTTTGGAGACAACGAATTTTTTCTTGAGAGGGACTGCTATTCTAACTGCATCGAGATGAATCATATTATTCTCCTGGCTTCTACAAAGGTGTTTGCTAAGTCTTCTCTGAAACTCTCATCCTCTTTGACAAGAGATTCTATTCTCACTCCCCCGGAATGACGCGAGGCATGGATAATTTTTGTTTTCCCGATAGCTAAACCAACATGACGGTTAAAAAAAAGAAGATCTCCGGTTCTTATACAATCTTTTTCAACCAAAACCCCGGTTTTAATCTGGTCTTTTGTATCTCGAGGCAGGTTTATATCAAAAATTTTAAAGACCGCCTGTACCAAACCGGAACAGTCATACCCCAATGGAGTAACTCCTCCCCATAAATATGGAGTTCCAAAAAACTTTTTAGCCTCATCAATAAGTCTTGATCCTGTGGCTTTATACCTGTTTTTATCCTTTATCGGCCTTAATTTGTCACCCTTTATGAAGATTAAATCACCATTGGGAAGCTGTATTTTAGTCTTATTATTACTTTTAGATTTTACGGCTAAAAGAGTTCCGTAGAAAATATGATAAGGCAGCCTCAGGCTGTTTTTATAGTCATAGGTTTTAACTGTTTTAGAAATAACTACTGATTTAGGCAGACTCAGAAAGCTATTGGCATCTTTTTTTTGAAGCTCTTTTAAATATGCATTGTAAACCCATCCCTCGTAGCCATCCGTCTGTCGAATCTTTACAAATGGGCTTTGTCTCTTTATCACCACAACTATCTCAGAAAATAATAATTGAGAGATACGTTCGCTGCCATGATCCGGTTTGGCTCTCAGATCTGAGACATTAGTTATATTCCAGGCGTATTTCATATTGAATGTTATGATAGTAGTTAGATTCTATCAATTTAAAAAACCGGCCTTGCCGGTTTTTTATAAAAATATGTTTTGAATTACTCAAACTTTTACTTTAGCTAACATACCTTTGATAAGAGCTAATGCCTTTTCGATATTTTCCACTGAGTTGGCATATGAAAAACGAAGGTATCCTTCGCCAAATTTGCCAAAACAGGTTCCTGCCAGACAGGCAACTCCGGTCTCTTCGAGAATCATATCAGCCAGTTCCTTTGACTTGAAACCGGTTTTGGTGATATTAGGAAAGACATAAAATGCTCCCTGTGGCTTATGGCAGGAGATACCGTCAATTGCATTTAATCCATTAACAATCGCTTCTCTTCGACGCTTAAATTGCACCATCATTTTAACAACATCGTCCTGTGGTCCGGTTAAACCTTCTACAATCCCTGCCTGAGCAAAAGTATTGGTGCAGGAAAAATTATTAATGGCAAAGGTAAATAGATAGTTAGCAAGTTCTTCCGGAACAACCACAAATCCCAAACGCCAGCCGGTCATAGCATATGTTTTGGACATACCGTCAATGAGAATTGATCTTTTCAATGCACCGGGAATAGAAGCGATTGACTGGAACGGATGATCATAAACAATGCGGGAATAAATTTCATCAGATAAAATCCAGAAATCATATTCTTCAGCCAGTTCATAAATTACCCGTAAATCTTCTTTGGTAAGAACTCCGCCGGTAGGATTCTGGGGAGAATTGATAACCAGCATTTTTGTTTTTTTATTGACCAGCTGTTTCAATTCTTCGGTATCAAAACGAAAGCCTTTTTCTTCTTTGAGATGCATTGGTATTGCTTTAGCGCCGATAAAATTGGCGACCGATTCATAAGTCGGGTAGCCCGGATTGGGAACGACAACTTCATCGCCCGGATTGATAGTTGCCATCATCGTCGTAAAAATGACAGGCTTAACCCCGGGCATAATCACAGTATGTTCCGGACCTACATCAATATTACGGGTTCTGGCCATATATTCAGCGGCTACTTTGCGGGCATCAATTGTTCCCCCAGATGGGCAATAATGGGTCTCACCATTTTTAATAGCCTTGATAGCCGCTTCACGGATGTTCATCGGCGTATCAAAATCGGGTTCGCCGATTTGAAGGTGGATAATTTCCCTTCCCTCGGCTTCCATCTTTTTACATTTAGCCAGAACTTCAAAAGCTCCTTCACCGGCTAAACGCTGTATGGCATCACTGTAATCCATGCTCTATCCTTTATTATAAAAACTTAATATGTCTTTCCCTTTTTTAGCGATATGTTCAGCGGCAAGTCCGAATTTTTTAATCAACTGCCAGGGTTGTCCGGATTCGCCAAACCGATCCTGTACTCCAATCATATCAAACGGCAACGATTTTGCAAACAAAGAAGTTTCTTTTTTTATAATTGCCGCAACAAGGTTGCCCAATCCGCCAATCTGATGTTCTTCAGCGGTTAACATGGCTTTAGTTTCAATCGCAGCTTTGACTATTGCCACTCTGTCCATAGGCTTAACGGTGTGCATGTTTATTACGCGAGTTTCTATATCATATTCCGTTTTGAGAATAAAGGCGGCTCTTAATGCTTCGGCTGTCTCAGGTCCGCAAGCAATGATAGTTAAGTCCTCGTTTTCGTTTACGTAATCTGAAGATAAATATATATCAAAAGCATCAGCAAATTGATCAGACACTTTTCTAAATCTGTAAATATTGGCAATACTAAACTTAAAGGGGGAGTCTTCTTTGGTGATAATCGGAGTTGCTTCCCGGGCAAAGCGTAAATATTTGGGACCTTTGATTTCAAAAAGAAGGGTGTTTGTCATTTTTTTGGTTTCAATAACATCACAGGGGACTGCGACGTTCATATTTGGCAGTCCTGTCATTTGAAACAGAGCTTCCAACTCCTGATGTGTCGCCCCATCCGGGCCTACGGATATACCACCATGGGCACCAACGACCAAAACATTAAAGTTGCCATAGCAGACCGAAACTCTCAATTGGTCAAGATTGCGAGCCGATGAGAAAACTCCATAAGAACCAAACACCGGAATCTTCCCCTCTTTGGCTAATCCGGCTGCAATAGTAGTTGCATTCTGTTCAGCCACTCCAACAGAAATAAATCTATCTTTTCTCTCTGGATGGTTTTTAACAAAATCCTGTATATTTATCGACCCGGAAATATCAGCTCCGATACATACAACTCGTCTGTCATCCCCATACTCGTCCATCGCCTGGCCAAATCCCATCCGGGTTGGTTTCATTTCCACCTTCATTATATCCGAACAGTTCCACCAATAATCCTTGGAATATCTTGGCATATTTTTTTGGAGTTCATTTTCGACTGATTGATTATAATTTTTTCCATAACTAAGCAGGGATTCAACATCAAATACATCTGTTAACTTAAGTTCATCAAGAACAAGATCCAGCTCTTTGCGATTGGGGGACTTGCCATGCCAGCCAACCACATTCTCCATAAACGAAACCCCTCGTCCCTTGTTAGTATGGCAGATAAGGGCAACCGGTTTACCGGTATTATTTTTATTACGGGCAAAATCGAGGTTCTCGATAATATCAGCCATGTTGTGGCCATCAATTTCCAACACATGCCAGCCGAATGATTTATATTTTTCAGGCAGAGGATCAATATTCATTACCTCTTTAGTGGCACCGTCTATTTGCAGCCGGTTTTTATCGATAATCAGAATGAGGTTATCAAGATTATGATGCGGGGCAGACATAGCCGCTTCCCAGATAGAACCTTCCTGCTGTTCACCATCGGAAGATATCACAAAAACACGGTAATCTCTTTTATCTAATTTAGCCGCTAAAGCGATGCCAACTCCAACCGAAAAACCCTGCCCCAAAGAACCTGAAGTTATCTCAACACCGGAAAGATCGAGTCTATGTGGATGCCCCTGAAAAGGAGAACCGAGCATTCTTAGTTTCATTAATTCCTTTTCAGGGAAATAACCAGATACAGCCAATGAAGTATAAAGTGCTGGAGCTTTATGGCCAGCTGACCAGATAATTCTATCTCTGTCAACCCATTGCGGATCTTTGGGATTATGTCTGGCTATCTTAAGGTAGAGAGCGGAACAGATATCCATAATACCAAGCGTCCCCCCTGAATGGCCTGAACCGGCTGAACACAAGGCAATCTCATTCAACCCCCGCATATAGTTTGCCCGTTCGATTAATTCGTCGATTGAATAATCGGGAAGATACGAATTGATTATTTTAATTTTATCTGTCATAGGAGAGAATATTAGCTGAAATCCATCAGGTGTCAAATGCTTTTCGGTAAAAAAGACTTCCAGAGTAATGCCAGTTTTTTCCTGAGTGCATCTTCAGAGCTATTGTTCAAAATAACCCGGTCAGCCCTTTTTTGATATTCGTGAAATGGTAACTGGGCTCTTTGACGAGCAATAGTATCTTCTTTTGAGATTCCACGCTTTTCAAGACGCTTAATTCGTTTCTCAATAGAAGTATGAATGACAAGGACATAATCGACTATTTTGTCGTAGTTCCAGTCAAGGAGCAAGGCGGCGTCAATAACAACGATATATTTCTTCTTATGGTATCTCTTAATTTGTTTTTGGAGTTCTTTTAAAAGATATGGATGTACAAGAGAATTTAGTTTCTTTTTACCAGCTTCATTGGAAAAGGCACGCCTTGCTATTTTTTTTCGATTTACTTTACCGTTTTTGCTGATAATATCTCTTCCAAATTCCTTTTGTAATTTTTTCTGAAGTAATTTTGAATTTTCCACAACCTGATGTCCGATTTTATCGGCATCTATAATAATCGCACTAAGAGATTTTAATATTAACGCAGCCGTGCTTTTGCCGCAGCCTATTTGTCCCGTCAACCCAATTAACATAATAATTAATAAAAGTAGCTCCGCTACTTAGCGTCGAGCCAGTTGTCACCTATTCCCATATCTACTACTATCGGAACATTTAGCTTAATTGCTTTTTCCATTCCGTTTTTCACGATACTTTTTATCTCTTCAATTTCATCTTTGTGAATATCAAAAACCAGTTCATCATGAACCTGTAAGAGCATTTTAGATTTTTTGTTTAGAAGTTCCTTGTGAATTATAATCATTGCCATTTTGATCATATCAGCTGCAGTTCCCTGGATTGGTGTATTTATCGCAACCCTTTCGGCAAACATCCTGACATTATAATTTTTGCTTTTCAGGTCGGGAAGATTCCGCCTCCGGCCAAACATTGTGGTCACATACCCAGTTTCCCGGGCAGATATTTTTGTTTTATCCATGTACTCTTTAATACCGGGGTATCTTTCAAAATACGTATCGATAAAATGTTTTGACCCTTCCAGATCAAGTTCGATCTGCTGGGATAATCCAAAGGCGCTGACACCATAAATAACGGCAAAGTTGGCTGTTTTAGCAGCCCGGCGCTGTTCTGATGTTACTTTATTAATATCAACGCCATAAACTTCAGCGGCGGTGCGGGCATGAATATCCTCCCCTTTTTTAAAGGCTTTTATTAGTCCCGGATCTTCAGAAATATGAGCCAGGAGTCTCAGCTCAATCTGTGAGTAGTCAGCTACTAATAATTTAAAATTCTTTCCACGGGGAACAAAAGCCTTGCGAATCAAACGTCCCTCCTCAGTGCGCACCGGTATATTCTGTAAATTTGGGTCGGTTGATGAGAGTCTGCCGGTAGCGGCAATTGTCTGGTTAAAAGAGGTATGTACCCGGCCAGTCTTTTTATCAACAAGTAACGGCAAAGTATCGATATAGGTGTTTTTTAATTTAGTTGTCTGGCGGTAATCAAGAAGTAGTTTTGGAAGAGGATGTAGTCCGGCTAATTCTTCAAGGACCTTGACATCGGTGGAATAGTCGGTCTTCTTTTTTGTTTTCCCTTTAGTGGGCAATCCGATTTTATCAAATAATATATGCGACAACTGCTGAGTGGAATTAATATTAAATTCTCCCCCGGCTATTCCATAAATCTCGCCGACTAACTTTGCAAGTCTTATTTCAGATTGTTTCGATAATATTTTCAAATAATCAGAATCAATTCTGATCCCCTCTTCTTCTAACGCTACTAAGACATTTATTAGCGGCAGCTCGATATTATAATATAAATTCTGTTGA
>CAYPUP010000040.1:0-10509 GCA_964413795.1 uncultured Ignavibacteriales bacterium | reverse complement strand
TTTGAGTACTTAATACAGGCATCACGACAGGCTTTAATGAGTCCGCAAGATCCAGCTGCGACCGTGTAGCGCCCCTGATCCAAACAGAACATGGCTATTTTAAACCCCTGGCCCTCGCCATAAACAAGATTTTCGGCCGGAACTTCCACATCCTGCATAGAAATAAATCCTGTATTACCAGCTCTGACCCCTAATTTGCCATGAATTGAACCGGTCGTTAAACCAGCAAATTTTCTTTCAACAATAAAGGCTGAAATTCCGCTATGGTCTCTATTTTTCTTTTTCTCCAAATCTGTCCAGGCAAAAATCAGGAAACAGTCAGCCACATCAGCAAGAGAAATCCACATTTTTTCTCCATTAAGAATGTATGAATTCCCTTTTTTGACAGCTGTGGTCTGGATTCCAACCACATCAGAGCCGGCCGCCGGTTCGGTTAATCCGAAAGTGCCGATTATCTCCCCTTTTGCGGCGGGTGTTAGATATTTCTGTTTTTGTTCTTCGTTAGCCCAGGTCAGAATTGGGAGGGAATATAATCCAATATGAACCGAAAGAATAACCCGGGCTGAAGTATCGGCATATTCCATCTCTTCTGAAGCTAACCCAAGTGAGATATAATCTGTCCCCATTCCGCCGTATTCTTCCGGGATGCAAAATCCAAGTAAATTGGCTTTGGCCATTGCCGGGAGGACTTCTGGATTCATTTTCTGGGTTCGATCGAATTCAGCAATATTAGGTGTGATAACCCTGCTGGCTACTTCGCGAGCCATATCCCGGACCATAAGCTGGTTGTCAGATAACGAAAAATCTATCATAAATTTTGTCTCCTTTTCTAATTCCTGAAGCTATATAGACCTTTCCTGTCAAGATGTCAAACTCTGGTTTTGCGGGATAAATAAATAATAGGGTGATATGTTTTCCTTTGCTTGCTCATTATGGATTTATTCTTTATATTCCACCACTTTTTGAAAGGTAATAGAAGTGAGTGATTCGTATAAAGTAAAAGCCGACCTGATTCCCTTCACCGCAGAATTCAACCAGGCTGTCTATTCATGGATTGATTCGGAACAAACCCTGTTTGATTTGTGTCGAAGTAAGGATTACCCTCCCTCTGATGATATTGTTGAAACCTGGCAGCGAGAGGATATTTCAGCCTATCTTCTTATGTCAGAAAACAAGCCGGTTGCTTATGGTGAATTGTGGCTGCGAAAAATGGAACGAGAAATTGAAATTACTCACTTGTTGGTTGATCCTTTTAAGCGCAGCCGGGGACTGGGGACAAAAATGGTTGGGCTCCTTTATGAACGGGCTTCACAGTATCCGGGAATCGTTAAAGTTGTCATTCACCTGCATTCAGATAATGAAGAAGCGCTTAGCTGTTATCTTAATGCCGGATTTGAACTGGTAGGTACCACCATGGGCTTACCTGGTTTGCGAATGATAAGAATTGTTAATAATCAAGACAGTGCAATTTGAGAATACATTAATCCTACAGGGGAAAAATAATGACCGATTACAAAAACGTTATTGTCGAACAAAAAGGGAGAGTGCTGATAATTACTATCAGCCGGGAAAAAGCATTAAACGCTCTGAACAGAAAAACTATCGGCGAACTTCAGGATGTTTTTAACAAACACTGGAGTGATGATAAAGTTGGCTGTGTTATTATTACAGGAGCCGGTAAAGCCTTTGTAGCTGGAGCGGATATTGCTGAAATAGCAGAATTGAATAGTATTTCAGGGACGGAATTTTCTGCACTCGGAAATTACTTGATGAAAACAATCGCTAATTTTCCCAAACCTGTTATTGCCGCCATTAATGGTTTTGCCCTTGGAGGTGGTAGTGAATTAGCATTAGCTTGCGATATTCGTTTAGCCTCAGAAAAAGCGAAAATTGGCCAGCCAGAAGTTAATCTTGGTATTATTCCCGGATATGGCGGTACACAAAGATTATCCCGTCTTGTCGGAGCGGGCAAAGCCATGCAGTTGATTTTGACTGGTGAAATGATTGATGCTCAGGAGGCATACCGGATAGGTTATGTCCAGGCTGTTTACACGCCGGAACAGTTAATGGAAAAAGCTATTGAAATGGCCAATGTGATATGTTCCAAAGCTCCTTTATCAATCAATATGGCTAAAGAATGCATCACACGCGGATTGGATGCCAGCCTGTCAATCGGGATTGATTTTGAAAGAGTCAATTTTGGCCAGACCTGCGCTACTGAAGACAAAAATGAAGGCTGTAACGCTTTCCTTGAAAAGCGGACACCGAAATTTATTGGCAAATAGCAGGCAAAGACTGTTGTACCGCAAAGCGCACACATAGTGTGACTCACAGATATTAAAGTCGGATCCCTTTTCGGGTCCGCCTTTTTATTTCTTCCCTTGTTTTTTTATGATTTTTATTGATATTGAACAAAATGAATACAAATAACATACCATTAAACCGACTTTATGACGAACTTGCATATCTCTGGCCACTGGTAAGCAAACCGGAAAATTATGCCGAAGAGGCGTCATACTGGCGTAATGCTCTTTTAGATAAACTTGAAAAAGGCAAGCATCATATTCTGGAGTTGGGTGTTGGCGGAGGAAATAATCTTTCTCATCTTACCCCATATTTCAAAGCTACTGCAGTTGATTTATCTGAGAGCATGCTAAAAAACTGCAAAAAACAAAATCCTGATGTTGATGTTCATATCGGCGATATGCGCTCTATAAGATTAAATAAAAATTTTGATGCGGTTATCATTCATGATGCCATTAGTTATTTCCTCAATGAAAACGATATGTTTGCCACTTTTAAAACAGCATCAGAGCATCTTGGATCAGGGGGGATTTTTGTCACCTCGCCTGATTACCTGAGAGAGACTTTTACCGATAATACTGTCCACTACCATGAAACAAAATCAGATGGGACAACCGCCTTGACTTTTATAGAATACTCCCATGATCCTGATCCTGAAGATACAATGACTGAGACAATATTGGTTTATTTTATTAAAAAGAATGGCCAGACAAAGGTAGAACTGGACAGGCATTTGACCGGTCTTTTTCCGAAAGCAACCTGGATCAATTTAATACAAAAAGCTGGATTTATTGTTGAGGAAAAAGAATATCCGGTTCATGATGACAATCGCCAGAGCTGGCTGTTTGTATGTACAAAAAGATAAAGTTTTTATCAGATTATCTATTGGGAACAATATAAATATATTAGCAATTAAATAACTATGGAACTGATTGCATTATTCTTTTTATCATTTGGAGTAGGCTTTTCAGGGGCCATGATGCCCGGTCCGGTATTAGCGGTCAGCATTGCCGAGACGCCTCGCACAGGGTGGAAGACCGGTCCGATCATTTCAATAGGGCATGCCATTGCGGAAATCGCTGTAGTTATAATTTTGTCGTTAGGATTAGTAACAATTTCCGAGGATTCTATTATCCCGAGTATTATTGGCGTCGTCGGTGGTTTGGCATTAATTTTGATGGGCATCATGATGGGTATTGATATCATACGCGGAGGATTATCCTATGAATCTACTGAAAAAGCATCCAGCCATAAATTAATTACCAAGGGAATAACAACTTCGTTGTCTAATCCCTACTGGTTTGTCTGGTGGGTGACAACCGGCTTAGCCTTTCTGACCAAATCTCTTAAGTTTGGATTTATTGGTCCGGTTGTTTTTTATTTTGGGCATATCACATCAGACTTTGTTTGGTATTCTCTTGTTACATTTATATTGTGGAAAGGGAAGAGGCTGATCGTTGGCAAGGGATTCAAAATTCTTATTCTGATCTGTGCCGCATTTCTTCTTTACCTCGGAGGATGGTTTATATATGATGGGATGCGAAGCATGTCTTAGGAAAATGATATGAGTTTTAAAATAAAAAGAGTTATTGAAACAGATAAAGAGTGGGTGCTCGAAGTAATTCGAGGATGGGGGGCCGATTTTATCGTCTCGCGCGGAAGAAAAGTTTATCCAACCGAAATTGATGGCTTCTATGCCGAGGATAAAAAGGGAGAGCGTGTCGGTTTGATTACCTATGAATTTAATGGTGATCAATGCGAAATTGTAACATTGGATGCTTTTAGGAAATTCAATGGCATCGGTACCGCCCTGATGGAAAAAGTCAAGGTAGATGTAAAGCAGAGAGGCGGTAAACGATTCTGGTTAATTACCACCAATGACAATCTTGACGCTATCTGCTTTTATCAACGATGGGGGATGACTATTGCTGCCATTCATATTAATGCAATTGAAATTTCCCGCAAAATCAAACCATCGATATCATTGATAGGCATGTATGGTATTCCAATCAGAGATGAAATTGAATTTGAGATGATGTTATAAAGGTGGCGATGCCACCTACTCCCCGAATCTCTCCTGCTTACCAAGCATTACTTCATACAGGCATTCATAAATTGGCCCTTGTGGAGTCAAGGTGGATTTGTACAGGCGGAGCTTGTCTAATTTTACCGGAATTGGCTTCATCTGAAAAGACCTGATCGTATCGAGAAGCTCTTCCAATCCATTAGGAACCTTCACTCGTCCCAATGTAAGATGCGGACGAAATCTTTTTTCGTCGGGTTCAAAGCCAAGTTTTCTTATATCATATTCAACTTCTTTGACCATCCTGGCCATGATGCTGATTTGGTCATCATCATTAAAGCCAGCCCAGATTACTCTCGGTTTATTGAGATTGGGAAATCCACCAAGTCTATCGATTGACAAATTATATGAATCATATTTGGATGATACCCTGTCCAATATTTCCTTGATATAAGAGACTTGTTCCTTTTCGGTCTCTCCAAGAAATCTGACTGTAATATGAATTTGTTCAGAGTCTACCCACTTTACTTTACCGCCAATGCTTTTAAGCTTGTTTATAATGACGGCGAGACTTTTTTCGACTGAAGAGGTGAGAGGCAGGGCAATAAATAGGCGCATTATTCAATATCCAGAATATTTCTTCTTAACATTTCAAGAGCAGCATATATAGCTCGAGTACGATTGGTTTTTCTTAAAGATCCGAAATTAAATTCTTTAGCGAATGTGTCATGGATGGAAGAAAGGCCAATATAAGTCAACCCGACCGGTTTTTCATCAGTCCCGCCATCGGGACCAGCAATACCGGTAACAGAGAGAGCATAATCGCTGTCAAATAATTCACGGCATCCCCTGGCCATGGCTATGGCACATTCCTCGGAAACCGCCCCATATTTTTCGATTATCTCTTTATCTACTCTCAACTGATCAATCTTTACGTCATTAGAATATGAAATAATTCCACCCAGGAAGTATTTTGATGACCCTGGTATAGCCGTAATCTGCATTCCGAGTTGCCCGCCGGTGCAGGATTCCGCTACCGCAAGAGTACGATCATTGTCTAGCAGCAGTTGTCCAACCACACTTTCCAGAGTATCTTCATCATGCCCGAAAATATATCTTCCAACTCTGGTTTCAATTTCACGGAGAGTTTTTTGAACAGCTTCGTCGGCTTCGTTTTCATGTTCGGCGGTTGCCGAAATGCGAAGCTCAATTCCGCCTGGAGAAGGCAAATAAGCCAGTTTGACATTTTGTTTCAGATTTAAGCCATCAGTAATCAACTCAGCCAGCTTTGATTCAATTATACCGATTGTTTTAAGGCTGACGACTTTTATTGTCTGATCATGACTTAATTCTTTAAGATAGGGGATGACTTCATCGGTCATAATCTGTTCCATCTCAAAGGGAACACCCGGTAATGAAATAAATATCCGTCCTTTTTCCGGGATGCAGATCCCCACAGCCGAACCATACTTATTGGGGAAGAGGGTTGCCCCCTGTGGTAAAAGAGCCTGATTCTGATTTATAGCAGGCATTTCTATACCGCGTTTGGCAAATCGTTTTTTTAAATCTTCGAGAATCTCTTCATTAAAAATCAAATTCCGCTTGAAGACTTTTACAATTGCCTTTTTAGTGATATCATCATCGGTAGGACCAAGCCCGCCGGTTGTAATTATAACTTTGGCTCTTTGAAGAGCAAGACGAAAGCCTTCTTCCATGGCTGACACCGAGTCGCCAACAGAACTTTTATATTTTACATTAAGTCCGATACGGGTCAATTGGCGGGCGATAAACGCTGAGTTGGTATCGACTTTGTGTCCCGATATCAGTTCATCACCGATAGTTATAATTTCACAGTCCATTAATAATCCTTATACCGAGTCCGGTTAAAATCGCCCCATTAAAAAAATTACTAAATGAGTACAAAAACAAGCCTGTACTCCGGCAACAATATCATCCATTGTTACACCCCAGCCTTTAGGAAGGCTTTCCGCCTGTGATGCCGGTGGAATTTTGAGAACATCGAATACCCTGAATGCTACAAAGGCAATAAGGTAGTTAGTCAGGGTAAAAGGTACAAACATCAGCGATAAAAACATTCCGGCCCATTCATCCATGACGATTTTTTTGGCATCATGTCCATAAATATCTTCTGCTATAGTAGCGCTCCAAACTGATATAAAAAATGATACAACAAAAGTTATCAATAGAAATAACTGATTGCCGCCAATTAAGAAATATGCAATAAGCCAGGCTGGAACAGTACCGGTTGTACCAGGGACAATTGGCGAGTACCCGGAATACAAACCAGATGCAATTAGTTTTACAAAACTGTTTTTCATGTTTTATTTTAAGACGGTCCTTATCATGTAAAAATATTTAATAACATAGTTAACACCGGTCCAGACGGTTATAATCGAAGTCACCCAAAGCATTAAATTAATATAAAATGGATAATCGATCAAAAATAAATCGTAAGCCGGACTATTCAGTTTTTCCAGAATCATAATCAAATTAACATACCCCAACACTAATCCCACAAAACTTAACTGGAAAAAAGTTTTAACTTTTGCCCACCAGCTTGGAGGGATAACAACGCCTCGATAGGCTGCCAGCAATCTTAATCCGGTAATGGCAAATTCACGTCCAACTATGAGCATTACCGGCAATGGTGAAGCCCAATGAAGAGCAATAAAAGAAATCAGAGCGCAGGTTACCAGAATCTTATCCGCCAGAGGGTCCATGAATTTTCCGAACCCGGTGACAATTCCATACTTACGGGCGTAGTAACCATCGGCAAGGTCAGTCAGAGAGGCAATAACAAAGAGAATTAACGCTGTTAGTTTGGCATAAAAATTCTCAATGATAAAAAAATACATAAAAACCGGGGCGATTATCACTCTCAGTAATGTCAATTTATTGGGCATATTCATGGAAAGTTAAGTTATGCTTATTAGCATTAAGTGTCAATCAGGAATTGAGAGAGA
Organism: uncultured Ignavibacteriales bacterium; assembly: GCA_964413795.1. Classification (GTDB taxonomy): domain Bacteria; phylum Zixibacteria; class MSB-5A5; order GN15; family FEB-12; genus DAOWMZ01. The sequence continues at coordinate 3,198 of CAYPUP010000040.1, read as the reverse complement.
TTCATTCTGAATAGATTTTGAATGATAGAAAGTTGAGTTGTAATAACAATGAATAGGTATTAATTGCAAAAAAAAACCCAAGCAGGTCGGGTGACGCCTGCCTGGGCGGACGATATTAGGTAATCCACAGAAAGAGTAACACTTTCCGATTGCACAAGCATTATACCAAAATATTATTATTTGTCAAGGAAAATGTTGATTAATAATTTTAAAAAAAGATAAAAACCTGCTAAAATATTTATAAATTTGAATATTATTTAAAAAAAATTATGAGTTAAATATCTAATAATGGATGATTTATCAACATTGCTGTTGATAAGATGTTTATAAAATGTTTGTATCTTTGTAATCTATTGTTAATAATCATCTTAAGTATTTGCATATTAATAATCAAAAATAAATATATGTGTTAAATAAGTATGGTGGCTGTATAGTGCTAATACTCAGTGCGTTACGGATGTAGTAAAATTTATAAATGGCTAATGGAGAAATCAATCGGTATTACTTGCAGATATTTTTCTTTGTAGTTTTTTGTATTTCAAGCGAATAGACTTTTTTAATTAAAAACACAATTTTTAGTAGTTTGAATATATTTAAGTACTATATCTTGTACCCATTTGATTAAAGACGGATATTTATTTTTCGATCTAATGGATTGACAGATTGAGGGAAATCTGAAAAAAGCGCTATTTTTGGCTGACATTTAATATTTTGCTTTTTCAGCTCCCTTGGGACATTGTACAGGAGGTATGCGTTGAAAGTCCAGAGATATTTTACGAATGAGGGAGAATCTCCTTATAGTCGCATTAATTTTACCAAACGATCATCTAAAATTGTAAATCCTGATGGATCGGTTGTCTTTGAACATAATGATATTGATGTTCCCGAATCCTGGTCGCAGGTTGCGGTCGATATTCTGGCGCAGAAATATTTCCGCAAAGCCGGGGTTCCTCAGAAGAATGAACAGGGTAATCTTATTCTTGATGATAAGGGTAACCAGATTAGTGGTGGTGAAAAAGATGCTCGCCAGGTCTTTGGCCGTCTGGCTGGTTGCTGGACATATTGGGGAAAAAAGTATGGCTTTTTTAATAGTGAAAAGGATGCTGAAGTTTTTCACGATGAACTCTGTTATATGCTGGCGTCTCAGATTTCCGCACCCAATTCTCCTCAATGGTTTAATACTGGACTTTACCATTCCTACAATATAAGCGGTGTTCCCCAGGGACATTATTATGTCGATCCTGATACGCATACTTTAAGCCAGGCTAGCAATGCTTACGAACACCCCCAGCCCCATGCCTGTTTTATTCAATCAGTAAAGGATGATCTGGTGAATGAGGGTGGTATCATGGATCTATGGGTTCGTGAGGCTCGTCTGTTTAAGTATGGTTCCGGGACAGGTACTAATTTTTCCAATATCCGTGGCTGCGGTGAAGCTCTATCAGGTGGGGGTAATTCATCCGGACTTATGTCTTTCCTGAGGATAGGCGATCGGGCGGCTGGAGCAATTAAATCCGGAGGTACAACTCGTCGAGCCGCCAAAATGGTAACGCTTGATCTGGACCATCCCGATATTGAAGAATTTATTGCCTGGAAAGTTATCGAAGAACAAAAAGTGGCAGCTATGGTTGCCGGTTCCAGAGTTATCAAGGATCAACTTAAGTCAATTGTATCAGCAGCCCGCATTTCAGGTAAAAACGGCGATTCAGTATTTGAAGCCAATCCTGAAAAAAACATATCGTTAAAAAAAGCGTTAAAAACCGCTCGCCATTATGCGGTCCCGACCACTTACATTAAAAAAATTCTCGACCTGCTGTCTCAGAATATTCAGGATATCGAATTCATTCAACTTGATACCAACTGGGAAGGGGCAGCCTACTTAACCGTTTCTGGACAGAATTCCAATAACTCCGTGAGAATCCCCAACAGCTTCTTTGAAAAACTTAAAGAGGGTGGAAATTGGGAGTTGACCAGCCGGACGGATGGTTCCATAATGAAATCTATACCGGCCTCAGAACTTTGGGAGAAAGTTTCCCAGTCAGCCTGGGCCTGTGCCGATCCCGGCGTGCAGTTTGATACGACTATTAATGAATGGCATACCTGCCCTGAAGATGGCCGCATCAATGGCTCCAATCCCTGCTCGGAATATATGTTCCTCGATGATACCGCCTGTAACCTTGCCTCTATCAATATGGTCAAGTTCTTAAATGCCGAGGGGACATTTGATATAGAAGGTTTTCTTCATGCTGTAAGGGTCTGGACAATAGTTTTGGAAATCTCCGTTTTGATGGCTTCCTACCCTTCACAGAAAATTGCCCAGAGAAGTTATGAATTCCGTACCCTGGGACTTGGCTACGCCAATATGGGGACACTGTTGATGAGGCTTGGAATCCCCTATGATTCTCCCGAAGGATATTCCTGGTGCGGAACCATTACTGCTTTATTAACCGGTCAGGCTTATGTTACATCTTCAGAGATGGCCAAAGAACAGGGGCCATTCCCGGGTTATTACCGCAATCGCGAACATATGCTCCGAGTTATCCGCAATCATCGAAGAGCAGCTTATAACAGTGATAAATCAGACTATGAGAGGTTGACGATAAAGCCGCATGGCATCAACCCCAATTATGTCCCTGAAGAAATCATAACTGCGGCTCGCAAAGTTTGGGATCAAGCTCTTGAGATGGGGGAAATTAACGGCTATCGCAATCCTCAGGTTTCAGTTATTGCTCCCACGGGTACTATCGGCCTATTAATGGATTGTGACACTACCGGCATCGAACCAGATTTTGCTCTAGTGAAATTTAAAAAATTGGCCGGCGGCGGATATTTTAAAATTAATAATAAATCAGTACCGATAGCGTTAACAAAACTTGGTTATACCAGCGATCAGGTCGATGACATCATTAAATATGCAACCGGACATAAAACATTAAAAAGAGCCCCATTCATAAATCATGAATCACTGAGGGCCAAAGGTTTCACCGATGTAGAGCTTAATAATATTGAAAAATCTCTGGGAGATGTTTTTGATATTTCTTTTGCTTTTAATAAATATTCCTTAGGGGAAGATTTCTTAAAAGATACTCTGGGATTTTCACAAAATACCATCGATGATTGTGAATTCAATCTGCTAAAAGAATTGGGATTCACTCATGAACAGATTGAGATGGCCAATGAGTATTGTTGCGGTACGAT
>CAYPUP010000039.1:0-10738 GCA_964413795.1 uncultured Ignavibacteriales bacterium | reverse complement strand
ATGTTATGGATAATGCTGTTAGAAAAATCGTTGCAGTCATCGAAGAAATGAAAGAGATTTCCCCGTTAGATGCCAATAAATATAATAAAATGACAAAAGCACTTGATCTTGATAACCTTATTAACAAACGTATGTCTCAAAATGAAGGAAGCAATGGAATATCTGATTTAGTGCTTCCGACCGTAGAAGGTGTGTGATATCTTAAGTTGACCTTCCCTATCTTTATATGTAATTTAAAATTATGATTACTTATCTTACTTCCGGTGAATCGCATGGACCGGGGTTGACAGCCATCATCGATGGCTTTCCTGCCGGTTTTTCGGTTAATATTGATCAAATCAATTTTCAACTGGAACGTCGCCAGAAAGGTTATGGCCGAGGCGGGCGCATGAAAATAGAGAAGGATCGAGTCCAGATTTTATCCGGTATTCGCAATGGTTATACTATGGGGGGACCAATCACTTTCCATATCACAAACAAAGACTGGAAAAACTGGCAAAAAATTATGGATCCAGTCAACCCGATCTCAACGGACTTAACAGAAAGAGAAAAGAGACTCGCTTTTGATAATACCCGACCGCGGCCGGGACATTCTGATTTGCCCGGAGGCGTCAAATGGAATCATCATGATCTACGCAATGTTCTGGAAAGAGCCTCAGCCAGAGAGACTGCAGTCAGAGTAGCCTTGGGTGCTTTGGTTCGTCAATTGCTTGAATATTTTGGGGTGGAGTTTGCCTCTCATGTTATTAGAATCGGTGAAGTTGCATTGCCAGAAGGTTATGATCTCTCTAATCTTGAAAAAATCCGTACAATAACCGAGGAATCCGAAGTTCGCTGTCTCGATAAAGAGACTGGAAAGAAAATGATTGAAGCTATCAAAAAAGCAAAAAAGCTGAAGGATTCTTTGGGAGGGATTGTTGAAGTTATTGTTCGTGGATTACCTATTGGTCTGGGTAGCTTTTCCCAGTGGTCGGATCGTCTTGAGGGAAAATTAGCCGGAGCATTAATGTCGGTTCATTCCGTTAAAGGAGTTGATATCGGGATGGGTTTTAATTCAGCTCAGAAATATGGTTCCGAGGTGCACGACCAAATATTTTACGATAAAAATGGTGACCTTAAAAAGAAAATGTTTTATCGTAAAACCAATAATGCCGGCGGGCTTGAAGCCGGAATTACCAATGGCGAGGATATCATTATTCATGTAGCGGGTAAACCGATTTCTACTCTTAATCAGCCCCTCGCAACCGTAGATATAAAAACAAAAAAACCGGCTGTTGCTATTGTAGAACGTACCGATTGCTGCGTAACTCCGCCACTGGCAGTTGTCTGTGAAGCTGTTTCGGCGCTGGTTCTTACCGATGCTTTTTTAAATAAATTCGGCTCTGATAATTTTGCTGAAATTGAACGAAATTATAATTCTTTCCTGAATACGGAATTTTGATAACACCCATCAAATCAACATCATCTGTAATATTATTTTCTAAATAGCTTGCTAAATTTTTCCATTTTACTAATTATTAACAAACGATAAGGAGATATTTTATGGAATTTAAATTTATTTCTGAGCATCCCGTAAATTGTGATTGCGATAGCCTGGTATTATTTTATCCTCAATATGATAAGATTTCTGATAAAATTTTAAATGAACTTGACGCCGCCTGTGGGGGAGCGGTTACGACTCTTCTATCATCAGAAGAATTTTCAGGAAAAGAGGGCCAAATTGCAACTCTTTTACATCCTATAGGCTTTCAGACAAAAAGAGTTATCCTGACCGGTCTTGGAGAGAATAAGAAAATTGATGCCGATAGTTATCGAAGGGCATGCGGTAGATTATCAAAAAATTCAGGCTTACTCAATTCTCAATCTGCAGTTTTACATTTTGGAGATGTTGAGAATGATAGATATTTTCAGGGAGCAATTGAAGGGTATTTCTTAGGGGGATATAAACAGCTTGAATTTAAAACAGGGGATGCGGCCGAAGATAATAACAAAGTCAAATCAATTACTTTCTCGATTAATAATAAGCATTTGTTAAAGAAGTTAGAGAATTCAATTAATCGTGGATTAGTTTTTGCCGAAGGGCAAATTTTAGTCAGGCAGTTAGCCAATACGCCGGCCAATCATCTGACTCCGGTTATGTTGGCCAGGACATCAGAAAAACTGGCTAAAAAACATGGTTTGAAAATTAGGGTACTGGATGAAAAAGCCATACAAAAAGAAAAAATGGATGCTCTGTTGTCAGTTGCAAAAGGCTCAGAGGAAAAACCAAAATTTATTATCCTTGAATATAACGGGGGCAGCTCTAAACAAAGACCGATTGTTCTATTGGGAAAAGGGGTCACCTTTGATTCTGGTGGTCTGTCCATAAAAAATGCAATAGATATGCCTGAGATGAGAGGTGATATGGCTGGTGCGGCAACAGTCCTATCTGCAATTATAGCTGCTGCTCGTTTGAAATTAAAACAAAATATAGTCGCTCTTATGCCTGCTGCTGAAAATATGCCATCTGGAACATCTTATCGTCCGGGTGATGTTATCGGTTCTCGAAAAGGATTAACAATTGAAATTATGAATACCGATGCCGAAGGTCGCTTATTATTAGCTGATGGTCTCGATTATGCCAATGTATTTAATCCACAGGCAGTGCTTGATATTGCAACCCTGACCGGAGCGGCAACTTATATTTTGGGATATGCCGGAGCACCGATTCTCAGTAATAATAAAAAATTTATTGAAAGAGCATATGAAGCCTCTGATTCAACAGCAGAGAGGGTCTGGGAGCTTCCGATTTGGGATTATCATAGGGACCAGATGAAATCATCACTTGCTGACCTGAAAAATTCCGGAGGTAAATATGCCGGAACGATTGCTGCCTCTGCTTTCCTTGAAAATTTCATCGGGAACTGGCCCTGGCTTCATATTGATATTGCCTCGGTTGATCAGGAACCCAAGGGGAGACCGTACATTCCCGTTGGAACAACCGGATTTGGTTTAAGGACTATAGTTGAAATGCTTTCAAATTGGCGAAAGCTTTAATAAAAAAAACCGTCCTTAAATGGGACGGTTTTTTATGCAAATTTAAGCCTTCTTTATTTTGACCAGGCCGGGAATTTATCAAGACCGGGACCGGAAAGTCGGCGAGCCCCACTCCCGGTTATATCACAGATCCAGATTGAACCGTCAGTTGTAGAAAATGTCAGCCATTTGGAATCGGGAGAAAATGAAGGGGGAACGGTATGAAGATAAATATTCCCCACCGGCGGTCTAAAAACGAGATACTTTTCTTTAAAGTCAGGTGTGGTAATATAGAGGCCGCCGTCGTTGAGATCGTTATTAATATAAGCCAGCCATTTTCCATCAGGCGAGAAGGCCGGAGCCATCATCTTGTAATTACGTGTTCCCTGAGCGCGAATAGAATCAATCGGCAGCATGATTTTATCTAAAGTAGTAGTAACCATACCAATCGGCTTAAGTTTATTTATTGTAACGCCGGCGATTTTACCATCTTTGCATACCGTAGGGCTAAGCAGGAAATCATCGGCGAAATTTTGCCAGTCTTTGCGAAGAATATCAAAATCACCCCCTTCAGGATTAATCGAACAAATCTGATAATTAGGAGTGAAGGCATTAACTAAGTTTGCATTCATATCTTTGGTATAATAAATTTTACTTCCGTCAGCTGACCATTCAGGATCACGACTTCCAAGATCCTCTGATATTCTTGTCCACCACATCCGGTTATTGTGATAGGCTGAGTCCACCCAGGCAATAAAAATATCGTATACTTTGTGTCGTCCCCCGACATTTGGATCGGGACCTTTTAAATCAACCTGCCCTGATCGGGTAAAAGCGATTTTTTTGCCGTCAGGGGACCAACTTAAGCGTCCGTCAGCGTTAGTAGCCTCGCAGATTATATCTGCATTGGCGCCATTGGCGTCATATGCCCAGATATTGCCATCTCTAATAAAGGCAATTTTCCCGACAGGGGTACTAATTTCACCCGCTTTTTCAGGGGGTAGTTTATCAACTGAAAAGCCGATTGTTGGGATTAATGATAACATTAAAAATGCTGATAAAAGACATTTTGACAGGGGAATTAAAAATTTCACGACATCTCTCCAATTGCAGTTTAATAGTTTTGCTAATTATAAAGGAGTTGGACTCAGAGTCAACTCAAAATAACATAATTTCAAAAATGTAAATTCCATTATTGAAACTTATCGGTTTTTTAAAAATTTATGACAGCTAAATCATATTACTTTTCTTTATACTAACAAGGAATGTTATGGTTCTCTAAATATATTGTACTTTAATTGCACGTTGTAACTGCAATAAATGCAATGCAATAGCGTTGTTAGTAATGTTTGTTCTGGGATGATTAATTGCTGTCAATAAAAAAGCGGATCGTTATGACCCGCCTTTTTATTTAGAATATTGATTAGTCTATTCTTTAATTTCCGGATTTGAATAATCAAGCCCGGCTAATTGTGAGTACAATCTCCAGCGGCGGTTACAGTCACCCTGGCCCAATTTAATCAATCGTTTGGCTCTTTCAGGATCTTTTGCTTTTAAGGAACGGTATCTGTTTTCGGAGTAGGCATACTGTTCAAAGGGAATAGTAGGTTCTTTACTATCCAAAATCAGCGGATTCTTACCCTGATCAAGTAGATCCGGGTTATAACGATAAAGGAGCCAATGGCCGGATTTAACCGCCATATCTTCCTGTTCCATGCCTCCAGACATATTAATGCCGTGAGCTATACAGTGGCTGTAACAGATCACCAGTGATGGTCCATTATATTTCTCGGCTTCAACCATAGCTTTGACCGTCTGATTATGGCTTGCACCGACCGCAACCTGGGCAACATAGACACTGCCATAAGACATCATCATCAAGCCCAGATCCTTTTTAGGGAGGGGTTTACCTGCGGCGGCAAACTTGGCAACCGATCCGCGCGGTGTTGATTTTGACATCTGTCCGCCGGTGTTGGAATATACTTCGGTATCCAGAACCAGGAGGTTGACATTTCTGCCAGAAGCAAGAACATGATCCAGACCGCCAAAACCGATATCATAGGCCCAACCGTCGCCACCAATTATCCAAACCGACTTGTTCACAAGGAAATTAGCAACATTCTTAAGAGCCATAACCTGATCAGAACCATTGAGAGAATCAATTTTCTTTTTCAGTTCAATAACTCTTTTACGTTGCTGTTCGATTCCTTCGAGAGAACTTTGGTCGGCATTAAAAAGATCATCGTAAAATTCGGGGGCTAATTCCTTAGTGAGATGGAAAGCATAATCTTTCATTTTGTCAGCCGTCAATCGCATCCCCATACCAAACTCGGCATTGTCTTCAAACAAAGAGTTCGACCAGGCCGGTCCACGGCCATCAGAGTTTTGGCAATATGGGGTAGTGGGGAGGTTACCGCCGTAGATTGAACTGCAGCCGGTAGCATTGGCACAGAGAGCTCTATCGCCGAACAACTGTGTCATCAACTTGATATATGGAGTTTCGCCGCACCCGGAACAAGCACCGGAGAATTCAAATAAAGGTTTCATAAACTGCGAGCCTTTGACCGTCTCAATTTTAAACAGTGCAGGATCTGGATTAGGTAACTCGTTGATAAAGAAATTCCAATTGAGCACTTCCTGGCTGCGAAGAGGGGCTTGTGGCATCATATAAATTGCTTTGCGTCCGGTCTTGTTACCATCAGCATCTTTTGATTCCACCGGGCAGGCATGAACACATACTTCGCATCCGGTACAATCTTCAGGGGCAACCTGTAAAGCATATGAAAGCCCTTTAAACGGTTTGGAATTGGCATCAACATATTTGAATTCGGACGGTGCATTTTCTGCTAACTTGGGATCAAACACTTTCGGGCGTATTGCTGCATGAGGACATACGATAGAACAAATATTACACTGGATGCAGGTCTCTTCATCCCAAACTGGAATATCTACAGCAATGTTGCGTTTTTCATATTGACTAGTACCGGTCATATAAGTGCCATCAACCGGAAATGCTGAAACGGGGAGATCATCACCACGACCGGCAATAATTTCAGAAGTAACAGTTTTTACGAAGTCAGGTGAATAGGCCGGAACAATGGGAGGTCTTGAAATAGTACTTGTTACTTTATTTGGATATTTTACTTCAAATAATGCATCTGAGGCAGCATCGACAGCAGCAAAGTTCATGTTGACGACCTTTTCACCCTTTGATCCATAGCTTTTAACAATAGCATTTTTGATTGCTTTAATGGCACCATCGGGAGGTAATATGCCTGAGATTTTAAAGAAAGCAGTCTGCATGATCATATTAATGCGAGTCCCCAGGCCAAGTTTTTTAGCAACAGTGATACCATCGATTACATAGAATTTGGCTTTCTTATCAAGTATCTGCTGCTGTACTTCTTTTGGCAATTTATCCCAGATTTCATCTTTACCATAGGGAGCATTTAAAAGGAAAGTTCCACCTTCGATCAACTTGTCAACCATATCGTACTTCTCAAGGAAAGAAAAATTATGGCAGGCAACAAACTGGGCCGAGGTGATCAGGTATGGCTTGCGAATCAGTTCTTTCCCGAAACGCACATGAGAAACAGTAACGGCACCAGCTTTTTTGGAATCATAAACAAAATATCCCTGGGCAAAATTATCAGTATTTTCACCGATAATCTTGATTGAGTTTTTATTCGCACCAACAGTTCCATCGGCCCCAAGTCCAAAGAAGAGGCCGCGGAAATTTCTTCCTTCAAGATCAAAAGACAAATCCGGTTCAAGCGAGGTCATTGTCACATCATCCTTAATGCCGACAGTGAAATGATTTTTAGGTTCTTTTTCGCTTAAATTATTGAAGATAGCTTTGACCATTGGAGGATTAAACTCTTTCGAGCCGAGTCCATAACGACCACCAACGACAATTGGATGTTTATCAAAGGGAGCAATACCGTTTTCAAGAGCTTCGCTGATAGCTGTTTGAACATCGGAATACAAAGGTTCGCCAACCGAGCCAGGCTCCTTGGTACGGTCCATAACGGCAATCGCTTTTACTGTCGAGGGAAGAGCATTAACAAAAGTCTCAATACTGAAAGGACGATACAGACGAACTTTAATTACCCCGACTTTTTCACCTCTTGATACTAATTCATCAACTGCTTCGTGTACAACTTCAGCTCCGGTACCCATGATAATGACAACATATTCTGCTTTAGGGTGACCAAAATAATCGAATAGTTTATACTTACGTCCTACAATCTTTGCAAACTGGTCCATGGTTTTCTGGACAATTTCCGGAGTCTTCTCATAGAATTTATTTACTGTTTCACGATGCTGGAAAAATACGTCCGGGTTCTGAGAGGTTCCTTTTATAGTCGGGCGGTCAGGAGATAGAGCTCTCATGCGATGGTTGGCTATAAGCTTTTCATCGAGAAGATCTTTCATATCTTCTTTCGTAATTTCTTCCACCTTTTGAACTTCGTGTGAAGTACGAAAACCGTCAAAGAAATGTATAAATGGAATCCTGCTTTCAAGAGAGGCTCTTTGAGCGATCAAAGCCATGTCCATTACTTCCTGAACTGATCCGGCTCCAATTAATCCAAAGCCAGTGGATCGAACAGCCATAATATCGCTATGGTCGCCGAAAATAGATAGAGCATGCGAGGCAACTGTTCTGGCCGAAACATGAAAAACGGTCGGGGTCAATTCGCCGGCAATTTTAAACATATTCGGAATCATAAGGAGCAATCCCTGAGAAGCGGTAAATGTAGTGGTCAGAGCGCCGGTTGTTAAAGCGCCATGGACCGCTCCGGAAGCTCCACCTTCGGATTGCATTTCTACTACTTCGGGGATTATTCCCCAAATATTTTTTTCACCTTTCGCAGATTTTGCATCTGCCTGCTCACCCATATCTGATGAGGGAGTGATAGGGTATATCGCTATTACTTCGTTAGTTGCATGTGCAACATAAGCCGCAGCTGTATTGCCGTCGATTGTTACCATCCGCCGGGTGCGATTTTTACCTTTTTTTGTCTTGCCATCAGCTGATGCAACAGCTTCTTGCGCCATTTCATTTCTCCTGATATTATTGTAAAAAAAATTTCATATTATAAGTATCGTCATCTATTCAAGCTTTGAAAGAGTAATTTCTTTCTGCTTTTGATATTTACCTTTTTTATCTTTGTAGGATTGTAAGCATTCTTTGGTAGCCTCTAAAAATAGCAACTGACCGATTCCTTCGTTAGCATAGACTCTAACCGGTAACGGAGCGGTATTAGCCAGTGAAAGAGTGGCAAATCCTTCCCATTCCGGTTCAAAAGGAGTTACATTTACCACAACTCCGCTTCTTGCATAGGTTGATTTTCCGGTACAGATCGTAATTATATTTCGTGGAATTCTAAAATATTCCTTCGATTGAGCTAAAATATATGATCCGGGCGGGATAAGAAAAGAATCAGACTGGAAAGTTTTAAAGTGTTCGTCTTTAATGGATTTGGGATCAATTTCATCTAATTTTGATATATCAAGAATTTTAAATTGATCTGAGAGTCTGAAGTCATAGCCGTAACATGATACACCATAACTAATTCCAGTTCTGATCTGGTCATCGGCGAAGGGCTCAATCATTTTTGTTTTTTGAGCCATCTCAATTATCCAACTGTCCGGCTTTACCGCCATAACGCAATTATTCCTTTACCCTTAAGGGCTATTTTGGGGGTAAAAGATAATGCCTCAGACAATGTTTGTAAACCGGAATCTAAACTATTTTCATTCAATTTTACTTATTTATACTGCCCTGATCCTGCCAGTTTTTGAGGTCTTTTAAAGTATAATTACCGAATACCGATAATAATTGCTTCTCAGCCAATATCAGAAGCTCTCTCAGCGAGCAAAATCCATCTTTGTCGCAAACACTTCTATTATTGGTGCATTTCATAAGATTGTAAGGTCCCTGAATGGCTTGAAGGATTTCAAGGATTCCAATATCCGATGCATCCTTAGCCAGACTGAAACCACCTCTTACACCTCGATGAGATCTTATTATACCTGTTTTTGACAGGGATTGGAAAATTTTTGCCAGGAATTTTTCGGGAATATCCTGTGCCTCTGAGATTTCAGATAAAGGAGTTATATTATAAATATCCTTTTCCGCGAGATAAATCACGCCCAGAATCCCATATTCCTCAGCTTTAGTGAATTGCATATTGTACTTCCGATGTTAAAAATTTAAATGACAATATGTTAATGCCAATAAAAAAGATAATATTTGTTAACTTTACCATTTTAATATAGCAATGTAGGTCATTTAGTCAATAAAAATCGTAAAATAATACAAATATTTTTGTTGTTTTCCTATGTGTTCGTTGTACTTGATTACCTCTGAGTAATTTGAATTATTAACATTTCATGTGTTGACCTTCGGAAAGTTATTGCCTAATTTAAAAGATAACTGTTTAATAGAGGATGAAAATATGTCATCTAAACCCGATGAAGCAAAAAAAGGTCTGCTGATTGTTTATACCGGTAATGGCAAGGGGAAGACTACAGCCTCACTTGGTATGTGTGTCAGAGCCATCGGTTATAATTGGAAAATCTGCATAATTCAGTTTGTCAAGGGTTCATGGAAGTATGGTGAACTTGAAGGTATTAAGAAGTTAGAGCCTAATGTGGAACTTCAAACGGTAGGTGAAGGATTTGTGGGTATTATCGATGATGACAAGGATTTTGAGGTTCATCTGCTGGCAGCCAAAATGGGAGTGAAATTAGCCATCGAAAAAATATCTTCAGGTAATTATCAGCTGGTAATTCTGGATGAGCTAAATGTAGCCGTAGATTTGGGTTTAGTTTCAGATGAAGAAGTGGAAGAAATAATCGAATCCTGCAGCGAGAATCAGCATTTGGTAATTACAGGACGAAACGCCAGAGACTGGTTGATTGAGAAAGCTGATCTTGTGACGGAGATGAAAGAGATTAAGCATCCCTTCCAAAAAGGTATATTAGCCCAAAAAGGAGTTGACTGGTAACAGGCCTTGCTTGTTTTATTTATGTATCACTAATTTATCTGGAGAGAACAAAATGAATATTTATGTGTTAATATTTAAGATTTGGGTTGTAATAAATTTATAATAGAGGTTTAAAATGGCTAAAGAAAAAAAATATGACATCGTGATAGTAGGTGCTGGTCCTGGAGGACTAACGGCCGGGTTATACGGATCGCGGGCAAAACGCAAAACAGTCTGTCTGGAAAAATATCTACCCGGCGGACAAATTGCCAACACTGAAGAAGTAGAAGATTATCCTGGTTTTGAGCATATATCCGGAGCCGACTTAGCTATGAAAATGGCCGACCATGCCAAAAAGTTCGGTTTGGAAATTGAATCGGAAGAAGTTGAAGAGATTTATGTTGATGGTAATGATCGGGTTGTTAAATGCGCTTCGGGAAATATCTTTCGCGCCAAAGCCGTTATTCTTTCGACCGGGGGATCTCCGGTTTATCTTAATGTTCCGGGGGAAAAGGAATATTCCGGCAAAGGTGTTTCATATTGTGCCATTTGTGACGGAGCATTCTTCAAAGATCAGGTTATAGCCGTTGCCGGCGGGGGAGATGCCGCTGTAGAAGAGGGTTCTTATTTAACGAAATTTGGATCGAAAGTTTATATTATTCATCGCCGTGGTGAATTACGCGCCCAGAAAATTATACAGAAGAGGGCCTTCGATAATGATAAAATCGAAT
>CAYPUP010000038.1:0-10900 GCA_964413795.1 uncultured Ignavibacteriales bacterium | reverse complement strand
CTTAGAGAGGATTATTTGAACTTAGACCAACGATTACAGGAACCTGCTTTAGATGACTTTAGTAGAAGAAATGACAAAATGACCAAGCGACCAAACAATGGATTTGATGATCTGGGTATTGCCCCGAACTTGCTAAAAGGGATAGATCGACTGAATTTTGCAAATCCAACTCCGATTCAATTAGAATCTATACCGCTTGGCCTCAAAGGGAATGATATCATTGGTCTTGCCCAGACTGGTTCCGGCAAGACTCTCGGGTACGGAATTCCCATGCTGCAGCGTCTGTCGAAAATGAAACGAGGAATCGGACTTGTTTTGGTTCCAACCCGCGAGCTTGCAATTCAGGTGGAGGAATCACTTCAATCTTTTATCAGTTTAGCAAATTTACGATCGGTTGTTTTGATAGGCGGCGCATCAATGTTTGTGCAGAGGAATACTCTTAAAAAGAATCCCCGCATTATTATCGCCACTCCCGGACGGCTAATGGATCATATCGAGAGAAAGACTGTCAGCCTCAGCAATACAGAGATATTTATCTTAGATGAAGCGGACCGGATGCTGGATATGGGTTTTATTCCTGATATCAAGAAAATAATGAAATCACTTCCGGAAAATCATCAAACAATGCTTTTTTCCGCTACCATGCCGAAAGAAATTGAAGCCATTGCGGATAGTATCATGGAAAACCCTATCCGTATAGAAGTAGATCGTTCGGGCGCTACCCCTACTGAGATCAGCCATGAAATGTTTTGTATTAAAAATCAGGACAAGAGCCGTTTACTGGCTGTTCAGCTTAAACAATGTACCGGTCCGGTTCTTGTTTTTACGAGAACCAAACGAATGGCCAGCAAACTAAAAGCAACAGTAAGTAAAATGGGCTTTGTAGCGGCTGAGATCCATTCCGATAGAAGCCTGGCTCAAAGACGCAATGCTCTGGAAGGCTTCAAAAAAGGAATTTATAACATCCTTATAGCTACCGATATAGCTGCCCGCGGAATTGATGTTACAGGCATTGAACTTGTTGTAAATTATGACATGCCAGCTAACTCGGAAGATTATGTCCACCGTATCGGCCGTACCGGTCGAGCCGGAAAGACCGGTCATGCAATCTCTTTTGCCAATGCCAATCAAATTGGATCTATCAGAAGTATCGAAAGATTTATGAAGACGAAATTATCATTTTCGGCTCTTCCCACTCTTCCCTCTGAAAAACTCCTTTTGAAGGAAGCCAGACAAACAAATTATACAGATGATTCATCAAGCGATGATAAACCTTCGTTTAGAAAGCCTGCAGGCAGACCTTCGTATCGTAAACCTTCCGAAGAGGGAATATCAAGACGCCCTGATTTCAAAAACGAATTTTCAAATGATAAAAAGTCTACTAATCGGGTACTCTACGAAGAACGCTCATCAAGACGACCGGATTTCAAAAAAAGGGCTTCTGAAAAATTCGGTAAAAAGTGGAATGAATCAATACCGGAAGGTTTTAAAAGAAAAGATTCTGTTCAACCGGAATCAAAGAATGAAACTCCAAAACCTAAAAAAACAAAACCGGCCGATACCAAACAAAATGATTCTAAGAATGAAAATGCCTTTTGGTCAAATTTTAAAAAACACCGGCCAGCCAGAAAAAAAACCGTAGGCCAGGGTTCCAGACGGAAAAGGCGCGCCAAGAGCAGTTAATATTTATTTTAATTGATTATTTTTGATAATTGTAAATCTTAGTAATATAAAAGCAGGCTTTAAACGGCTTGTTTTTTTATTTTCCGAAAGCAGAAAAATATGCCAACTAAATCTTTCGATAATCAGATAACCCGTTTGAGAGTTAATGAAATTTCTTCTTGATTACCGTCTCTTTCAATCAGCAAATTTATTACCGCACCTTCTTCACCTTCTTCTAAAAAGATCGAATCTAACTCAAAGACATCATAATCTGTGATTTTTAGATGTTATTAATACATATCTTAATTATTAAACCTTAAATAATATAATTTTTAAAACTTTAATATTCTGAATACTTTAACTCAATCGCTTAACTAATAGTTGCTGTTAGGAGCTATTATATTGCATGACAATATACTATACTGTTAATATAAAGTAAACTATGAAGCGTTTTATCCTCATACCTTCGATTTTAATTTTCAAAATCTTCAGCTAAAAATTCATTAAATACTCTACCAATTAGTGCTTTAAATAAAAGCTGAATTTGGTCTTTTTCGTCACAAATAATGACGCTACAATGACATTTAAATATCTTATTTATATACCTTTTTCTAAAATTGAAACGAAAAGGACATTTGAAGTAAAAATGACAATCGGGATTATAGGCACCTCAGTTTGGCAACAGAACCTGCCCCTTATAGAAAAGCTGACTATTGATCGGGATATCCGTGATACAGAGATCCAAAACTTAAAAGAAAAGCTTAATCTTACTGAGCTTATTTACCTGGCCACCTGTAATCGGGTCGAATTCATTTATGTCCGGAACGATCAAAATAATTCTAAAAATCCATTGCATTGCCTGTTAGATTTCTTCTTCTCCAAAGGGCATGATATCTCTTTTTTCCCCAATGATTTCTACCACTACACCGGTAAAGAAGCTGTAAGCCACCTGTACCGAACCGTGTCATCTCTTGAGTCTCTTGTGATTGGTGAGACGCAAATTACCGGACAATTCACCGATGCCTGGATCTGGTCAAAAGAGGTCGGCTTTTCTGGTCCTCTTCTGGACCGACTCGCCAAGGATGCCCTCAGAGTAGCCAAAAGAGTCCGCCGGGAAACAAACATTGGACAGGGGGCAGTATCAATGGCTTCTCTGGCGATGAATGCCCTTCTTTCAAAAATCGATAAGAATCATAAGCCCTGCATAGCAATAACAGGCAGTGGTCCGATGACAGTAAAATGCGCACAGTATCTTCAAAAAAACATTTCCTGTGATCTTTTATTTGTTAACCGGACAGTCAGTAAAGCCGAAGGATTGGCGGAAAGATTTAAAGGAAAAATTGCAAGCCTCGAATCATTTATTCATGATCCTGGAAAAGTTGATGCTATCATTTCAGCTACCGCTGCAAGAGATATTATATTCGATGCTGAATTCTTAAAACGTCTATTCCTTTCCAACAAGCATGTGGTCTGCATTGATCTGGCTATACCCCGTGATTTCAGCGATGAATTTGCTGATTCAGAAATGATTTCATTAATTGATATTGCTGAACTTAGGGCTTGTGAGCAAAAAAACCTTCGCCATCGTTTTGTTAAAGTCAGCCGGGCAAACGAAATTGTTGCGGAAGAGGTCGAAAAAGATTATGCTAATCGGATAGAGATAGTTCTTAAACCGATCTTTAATCAAAGCTATCAGGAATCACTGGCTATGGCTGAGAATGCATTTTCTGACCTTTTTGAAAAACAGGTAACGACCCTGAATGAAAATGACCGTAAAGCGGTTATGAATCTGGTCACCAAGCTGCTGGGGCATTCAAGTTTCCAGCCAGCCAAAATACTCTCTGATCATCTGGCTGATCGGGCAGAACTACTTTTAGCGGAAGATGTTGTCGCATCAATTAGAGAATCAGCATGACCCCCTCGATCATAATAGGGTCCCGTGGCTCAGACCTGGCGCTCTGGCAGGCAAATTTTATTGCTGATGAAATCCGTACTAAATGCGGATATGATGTAACAATCAAAATTATAAAAACAACCGGCGATAAAATTGATAATATTTCATTCGATAAAATGGAAGGTAAGGGATTTTTCACTAAAGAACTTGAAGATGCCCTTTTAGATAACGAGATCGATCTTGCCGTTCATTCCCTTAAGGATCTGATGACTACTCAGCCGGACGGATTAGCATTGGGGGCAGTTGGATACCGGGCTGATAGTCGGGAATTGCTCCTTATACGCCCCGAATCATTTTCAGAAGGGACTGAATTTCCGGTTAAGGAAAAAGGAATAATTGGCACCAGCTCGACCCGCCGCAAGTGTCAGATAATAGATTTGAATCCCTCTCTCGAGATAAGCGATCTTCGTGGAAATGTTCCGACCAGAATTCGCAAATTACGTGAGAAACAATATGACGCCATACTTATCGCCAAAGCAGGGGTTGATCGGTTGGAATTAGATCTCAGCGATTTGAAACAGATCCCTCTCGATCCAGAAGTATTTCTACCGGCTCCGGCACAGGGGATATTGGGCTTGCAAATTCGTAAGGACAACGAGAAGGTGGCTGTATTATTAAAAAAACTTGATTCTGATAAAGCGCGAATGGCTGTTAAATTGGAGCGGGGTCTTTTGGCAAAATTTGATTCCGGCTGTACTCTCCCTCTTGGCGTTTACTCTGACATTAAGGAAAATTCATTGCGCCTTATGGCTATACTTGGAATACAGAAAAATAATAAATGGACTGGTTTACGCCGAGTGGACCTCACCCATACCGACCCTGATGTTCTGGTTGAGCAGGTCTTCGAGCAGCTATCTCAAGAGAAATAACAATGCGTATAGGGATAACACGCCACACTAACAACCTTAGGGCTTTAATTAAACAGGGGGCGGAATTAGGTGTTGAAATAATTCCCCTACCAGTGACGGAAATAAAACCAATCCCGTTTGACTGGCCGGAAGAGCTTCTAAATGATACACTCAACTGGATCATATTTACCAGCGCCAATGCTGTGGATGCTTTTTTCACCCGATTAGACGAACTAAAAATTAAACTTCCCGTTACAATAAAGTATGCCGCTATAAGCGATAAAACATCTCAGGCAATAATCAAGAGAGGCTATAACGTTTCTTTTCAATCATCTAAACCATACGGCGACAGCTTCTTTAAAGCTTTACTTAAAGATACACTTAAATCTGGTTATCGCATTGTTTATCCTCGCGCCAAAGAAATTATGACTGATCCTGAGATGATATTTAAACAGGCTAATATCCAATATTTCCCAATCATTTGTTATCAGACAGACTATTTCCTGTTGGATAATAACATAACTGAACAATTTGAAAAGAAAGATTTTATTTTATTTACCGCTCCTTCGGCAGTAAATTCTTATCATCAACAATATGGAATTCCGGTAGCGCAGCCAGTTGCTATAGGAAATACCACTGCTGAGCAAATGAAGGCTCTTGGTTGGCAGAATATTAGCATTTTGCCAAAGCCTGATATTAACCAGATACTGGAGTATGTAAAATGTCAATGAGACAACGCCCGAGAAGATTAAGAAAAAATCCTGCCATCAGGAATCTTGTTGCCGAAACTCATGTTAGCACCCATGGGCTTATTCAGCCATACTTTGTCACGGATGGTACAAAAATTCATGATGAGATTACAGGACTGGATGGCATCTATCGGGAATCAGTTGATTCGCTGCTTACAACCCTCAATCAGGACATCAAATCAGGCATCAAAAATATAATGCTGTTTGGAGTTACCGAAAACAAAGACCCGTTGGCGGCCACCGCATACAATAATACCAATCCGGTAATCAGGGCAATAAAAGAGATCAGAAACAAATTTGGATCAGAACTTTTTGTTAGTGCTGATGTCTGTCTTTGCGCCTATACTGATACTGGCCACTGCGGCGTGACTTTCAATGGAGAAATAGATAATGACAAATCGGTTGCGGTTCTTTCCGAAATGGCGCTGGCATTAGCCCAGGCAGGCTGTGATTGTGTTGCCCCTTCGGATATGATGGATGGACGCGTGGGGGCTATCAGAGAAAAATTAGAGGCAAATAGTTTTACTAATACGATCATAATGGCCTATAGCGCCAAATACGCATCCTCATATTATGGCCCCTTCCGTGAAGCCGCCAAATCGGCTCCCGGAAAAGGGGATCGCACCGGCTACCAGATGGATTTCAGGAATCGAAAAGAAGCTCTTCGTGAGCTAAAATTAGATGAACAAGAAGGGGCTGATATTGTTATGGTAAAACCAGCCCTTGCGTACCTGGATATCATTGCTGATTTCGCTGCCAACGCAAATTTGCCGGTAGCAGCTTATAACGTATCCGGAGAGTATGCGGCAGTAAAATTATTGGCAAAAGCCGGACTGGCTGATGAAGGCAAATTGGTGCTTGAGAACTTAACAGCCATAAAAAGGGCTGGAGCTTTGGTGATACTAACATATCACCTGCGTGATATTTTGAAA
This sequence comes from uncultured Ignavibacteriales bacterium, assembly GCA_964413795.1. Taxonomy (GTDB): domain Bacteria; phylum Zixibacteria; class MSB-5A5; order GN15; family FEB-12; genus DAOWMZ01. Next base: position 4,755 of record CAYPUP010000038.1, on the reverse strand, counting down.
CAAGGATGGACTAATGGGTAAAACTGATCGATCACAAAAAATCTTTGAACTTGCTCAACAGGTCATACCGGGAGGGGTCAACTCACCGGTACGAGCCTTTCGTTCGGTTGGGGGCATTCCCCGTATTATAGAGCGGGGCGAAGGCTCACATTTGATCGATGCTGATAATAATCGTTATCTCGATTTCTGCTGTTCCTGGGGGCCTCTTATTTTAGGCCATTGTGATCCAGATGTAATGGCAGCTATAAAAGAACAGGTTGAAAAAGGGATAACTTTTGGAACCTCAACTGAAATTGAATATGAACTGGCTGATTTTATTGTTCGCCATATTGAGCATGTTGATAAAATCCGTTTTGTCTCTTCCGGAACCGAAGCGGTCATGTCGGCTATCAGAGTAGCGAGAGGTTTTACCGGACGGGATTTGATTGTAAAATTTGATGGCTGTTATCATGGTCATTGCGATCATTTACTGGTTTCAGCCGGATCGGGTCTGGCAACATTTGGACAACCCTCATCTGCCGGCGTGCCTAAAAATATGACCGCTGATACTGCCGTGCTTCCACTAAATGATACAAAAGCTCTTACAAATTTTTTTAACCAGCACGGCGATAAAGTAGCCGCAGTTATTATCGAAGGAATCCCGGCCAATAACGGCTTGCTGGTACAGCGCCACGAATATATTCGAACCCTCAGGGCAATAACCGAGAAGCATGGCGCCTTGTTGATTTTTGATGAAGTCATTACCGGTTTTAGAATTGGCATGGCTGGAGCTGCAGCTTACTACGGTATTGTACCGGATCTGGTAACCTATGGTAAAATAATCGGTGGCGGGATGCCGGTTGGCGCTTTTGGTGGTAGAGCTGATATCATGAATATCCTCTCCCCTCTTGGTCCCGTTTATCAGGCTGGAACTCTATCAGGCAATCCGGTGGCAATGAGAGCGGGGTTAACGACTCTTAGAAAATTATCCAATGGAAATATTCATAATCAGCTTGAAAAGCAAAATCGCCGTTTTGTAACGCGTCTTATGAATCATCTTCAGGGATGCGCTGTAAGTATTACCGGGGTGGCTTCAATTTTCTGGATTGTCTTCCAGCGTGACATCCCTCTTGCGGCTTCTGAAATAGATTCTGATGGAATCTCTCATTTTAATCGGACTCATGAAAAAATCCTGCAAAAAGGAATATATCTTCCCCCGTCAGGGTATGAAGTTTGTTTTATTTCTTCAGCCCACACTGATGATGACCTTGATAATGCTGCTGATATTATGGGCGAAATAATCGCTCAGGAGGCGCATGCGTGGGCATAAATCCTTCTACTTTTCTTGATGCCTGCTACGGTCGTAATAATAGTCGCCTCCCCGTCTGGATCATGCGTCAGGCGGGACGCTATCTACCTGAGTACCGGGAGGTACGCTCCCGTGTAAGCTTTCAGGAATTATGCCATACTCCGGAAATAATTGCTGAAGTCGTAAGACAACCGGTGGAAAAATTTGGTCTTGATGCCGCTATTCTCTTCTCTGATATTCTGACTATGCTCGAACCGATGGGAGCTGAAGTCTCTTTCCCTGATGGCGGTCCCAAAATAAGCAACCCGATCCAAAATATAGATGATGTGAAATCATTGAGGAGAATAAATCCCGAAAAAGAACTTAGTTTTGTTTTAGATGGTATTCGGGCAATTAAAAATAAATTACCCAATACCCCTCTTATAGGTTTTTGTGGTTCCCCCTTCACGCTTGCTTGTTATTTAATTGAAGGTGGGGGAAGCAAGGATTTCGCCAAGCCGCGCCGTTTCTTACACGAACAACCGGAAGCAGCAGAAACGCTTATAGATTTATTGACGGAAGGCCTCAGCCGTTATCTTCGAAACCAAATTAATGCCGGAGCTGAAGCTGTTCAGATATTCGGAAGCTGGAGCGGTGTTTTATCGCCGGATATGTTTGCCCGTTTTGTTGCCGATCCAGTTACAAGGATTTTTGAGAATATAAAAGATACAAATGTTCCCCGTATTCTGTTTGTTAATAATATTGCTCCCTATCTTGATCAGGTACGTAATATCCCCTGTGAAGTAATAGGAGTTGATTATCGCCTTCCTCTTAGAAAAGCGATGGACAGTTTACCAAACCATGCCATACAGGGGAATCTCGATCCGGCTATGCTTTTTGCGAGTACTGGTAATGTTCGTCAAGCGACAGTCAGGATGCTGGAAAGTGTAAGAGATCATAATAGATTGATCGTTAATTTGGGGCATGGCATCCAGCCGGAGACACCCCTGGAAGCAGTAGAAGCATTTGTAGAGACGGTTCATAATTACCGGAGTTAGTTAATGTCTGAAAACCAAGAAAATAATATTGTCACAGTTGAACTCCTGCAAAAATATGATCGTCCCGGACCGCGCTATACCAGCTACCCGACCGCACCGGTATGGAGTGACAAAGTCACAGCCGGTAATTATCAAAAGGCCTTAAAAAAAGCTTCCGAGAAAAAAGAGACCCCCTTTGCCATTTACTGTCATATTCCATTCTGCCATACCCGCTGCTACTATTGCGGCTGCAACACCTGTATTACCAAAGAGCAGGATAAAGTCACACGGTATCTTGGATACATGGACAATGAATTAACAAATGTTTCAAAATTATTAGGGGAACGACGCCGGGTTAATCAATTTCATTTCGGGGGCGGTACACCAACTTATATTGGTATCGAGGGCTTACAAAAAATTGTTCAGCGATTTGGCTCAGTTTTTGAACTTACAAAAGACTGTGAGATATCAATTGAAGTCGATCCGCGGACTACTTCCTCTGATGATATTCGCAAACTTAGAGAAATCGGTTTCAACCGGATTTCTTTTGGGGTGCAGGATTTTGATCCTGAGGTTCAAAACGAAATTGGCCGCAAGCAATCAATTGAATGCGTTCAGGGGTTGCTCACGACAGCCAGAGAAGTAAATTACAAGGGTATTAACTTTGATCTTATTTATGGCCTCCCCTCGCAAACCCCTGATAGTTTTGACAGAACTTTGGACATCTGCATAGCTATGCGGCCTGATCGGGTTGCCCTTTATTCTTTTGCTTATCTCCCAAAGCTTCGTCCCAACCAAAGGAAAATTAAAGCTGATAAACTACCTGATACAGAGACCAAGTATCGCCTCTTCTCCGATGCTGTGAAAAAATTTACCAAGGCGGGTTATCTTCAAATAGGGATGGATCACTTTGCTCTACCTGAAGACGAATTGGCTCAAGCCCAAAACAACGGCAGGCTCCACAGGAATTTCATGGGCTACACCATTCAGTCGGCGCCGGATATGATTGGCTTTGGGATGTCATCAATCGGTTATATAAATGATACTTTCATTCAGAATTCATCCCAGCTTGAGACTTATGAAGAATTGATGGACAATAATGGTTTTGCTGTTTATCGGGGTCTTGAATTGTCTCAGGATGATCTTATTCGGCAGTATGTAATCTCGAATCTGATGTGCAACTTTAATGTGTCATTTGATGATCTTACTTATAAATTTGGTGTAAAATATGAAGAATACTTTGCGGAGGACGACTCTCTTCTCGCTCCATTCATTGAGGATGGATTTCTTATTCGGACTAATGAAGGAATGCGAGTCACAAAACTGGGCCGTACCTTTGTTCGAAATATTGCCATGACATTTGATGCTTACCTCAAAGACCCCGAGCAAAAGACAATCTTTTCAAGGACTATCTAATATGAAAGAGACTAATAAAAAAGTCTCTATTCTCCTTGCAGCTATGGGTGGACCCGATGCTGTAGAGGCTATCCCGCAATATCTTTATAATATCTTCTCAGATCGCACTCTGATACGTCTTCCCGGAGGAGCAATACTTCAAAAACCATTTGCATATCTTATTTCACGACTACGTAGCTCCAAAGTAAGAGATCATTACAATTTGATCGGGGGGACATCCCCTCTTTTGAAATGGACAGAAATACAGGCACGTCTCATTGAAGAAAATCTGAAGTCGGAATATCCAAATCTTAAATGTTATATAGGCATGAGGTATTATCACCCGACTATCTTCGATACTGTTGCAGAGATGAAAGCCGAAGGGTGCGAGCATATTATTGTTCTCCCCATGTATCCGCAATACAGCACGGTTACAACAGGTTCGAGCATGGAAGAATTAGGTCGAGCCTTAAAACGATTCCCCAGGATGACCTTCACACACATAAAAGATTTTCATGACTATCCTGAGTATATTGACCTGATACGAAAATATATCGACCGATTTACAAAACCGGATGACACCCTCCTCTTCTCAGCCCATTCCCTGCCACAGAAATTTGTTGAGGAAGGTGATCCCTATGTAGATCAAATTTATCAGACAGCCAAACTTGCAGCTAATGGAAGAGAGCATTTTGTATCATTTCAGAGTAGAACCGGACCGGTAGATTGGGTGGGACCGGATACCATTGATGAGACCCGCCGGCTTCTTGAGACAACCAAAGGACGTATTTGTCTGATACCTGTTGCCTTTGTCTGCGATCATATCGAGACCCTCTATGAAATCGATATCGAACTTCCTGAAATTATTGGTGAGATGGCAAAGGGACGGTTGTATCGCCTGCCTATGTTTAACGATGATCCTGAATTTGGGAAAATGCTGTCACAGTTAGTTCGGGAGAGACTATAACAATATGCTTAAGTATGATGTTGTTATTATTGGCGGTGGAATTTCCGGTCTGGCTGCTCTGCATTTTTTAAAAACTCGCCATGCGTCAA
>CAYPUP010000037.1:0-11013 GCA_964413795.1 uncultured Ignavibacteriales bacterium | reverse complement strand
GAAATAGAACGGACTGAGGGGATCTTTTCCGTCACCACTCTCAGTCCGTTTGATAATACCGTCTTTTTATACATGATCTACTACAAATATAATAATCAAGAACTAACGTCTCGGCTTATATGGTTTTCGACTATCCCGACTATCCCGGTTATCACGACTGTCACGATCAAAACGTCGATTACGATCAGGGGGTGGGTTTGGTATTTCACCTCCCGGGAGCAATGCTCTGCGGGACAAACGAACCTTTCCGTCCTGATCAATGCTGAGACATTTAACATCAATAGTATCGCCAAGTTGAACTATATCTTCAACTCTCTCGACCCGGCCAACATCCAATTCTGAGATATGAACCAGGCCATCAGTGCCTGGAAGAATTTCGACAAAGGCACCAAAGGTAGTAATACGCCTTACGATACCCTTGTAAATTTTGCCAACTTCAGCTTCCATGGTTATAAGTTCAATTTTCTCGAGAGCTTTCTGGCTGGCCACACTGTCATTAGAAGCAATATGAACCGTACCGTCATCATCTATATCAATTTTCGCGCCAGTCTCTTCTACGATTGAACGAATCATTTTACCGCCTGGTCCAATTACCATGCCAATTTTTTCAGGATTGATTTTGATAGTAATAATTCGCGGTGCAAATCGAGAGATATCATCACGATATTTGGGCAAAGTCGCTGTCATCTTCTCCAGAATGCTCAGACGGGCGATATGAGCTTTATCCAGTGCAGTGCGCATGGTATCTATATCCAAACCAGTGCATTTTATATCCATCTGAATTGCGGTTATACCCTCAGTTGTTCCGGTAACTTTGAAATCCATATCACCAAAATGATCTTCATCACCAAGAATATCTGTCAGCACAACCACTTTATCATTAGACTTGATAAGTCCCATAGCAATACCGGCCACAGGTGATTTTATCGGAACTCCGGCATCCATCATAGCCAGAGAGCCACCGCAGACCGATGCCATCGAAGAAGATCCATTGGATTCCATCACATCCGATACAATTCTGACGGTGTATGGAAAACTCTCTTCAACCGGTACCACCGGAATCAAAGCTCTTTCGGCTAAAGCTCCATGACCGACTTCACGGCGGTTAGTTCCGCGCATTTGCTTGGTTTCACCGGTAGCAAAAGGGGGAAAATTATAGTGAAGCATAAAGCTCTTGGTGGATTCCCCTTCGAGTTCATCCAGACGCTGGGCATCCATCTTGGTACCCAGAGTTACAGCGGCCAGAGCCTGCGTTTGTCCTCTGGTAAATATTGCCGATCCGTGAGCTCGCGGTAAATATCCAACCTCGCAAGTAATCTGTCTAATATCATCAGGACCGCGTCCATCGATGCGCTTACTTGTTTCAAGAATCATATTACGCATGATTTCACTATCGACATCGTGTATAACCGTTTCGATATCCATAGCCGCATCAGGATATTCTTCCTTCAATGATTCAAGGACTTCTTTGGAAAGTTTCTTTTTGCCGGAATTTCGTGTTTCCTTATCAGCGACCTGATTTAATTCCACCAGTTTACTGTGAACTTTTTCCTTGACAATATTGATAAGGGCTTCATTTTCTTCAACTGGAGTATATTCCATGTCCGGCTTGCCGCACATTTGCTTCAACTCATCAATTTTTCCGACCAGAATTTTAATATGATCATGACCAAAAGAGAGGACATCGATCATATCGTCTTCAGATATTTCTCTTCCGCCCCCCTCAACCATAGTAATTGCTTCCGAAGTACCAGCCAGAGTGACATAGATATCGCATTCTTCCAACTGGGCAATGGTTGGGTTGATCAAAAGTGAGCCATCAATTCGGCCAACTCTGACACAAGCGACAGCTCTTTCAAAAGGAACATCAGAAATCATCAGCGCCGCACCGGTGCCAGTCATCGCCAGCACATCGGTATCATTCTCCTGATCATGAGAAATAATAAAATTTATAATCTGTGTTTCACATCGGAAATTTTTGGGGAACATCGGGCGAATCGGTCGATCGATGATCCGGCAGGAGAGAATTTCCTTTTCCGAGGGTCTTCCCTCTCTTTTAAAGAAGCCGCCCGGTATTTTTCCAGCGGCATAAGATCTCTCCCGATATTCGACTGTCAGCGGGAAAAAATCAGTTCCCATTTTTGGTTCCGACACTGCGCAGACAGTTGAAAGGATCATAGAATCGCCATAACGAACCGTAACCGCACCATTTGCCTGTTTTGCAAGATGGCCGCTTTCAAAAGTCATAGTACGACCACCAAAATCAAATTCTACTTTATGTGACATAAAAAAATGTATCCCCTTTACTTACGCAGACCTAATTCTGCGATAACCTGACGATAACTTACGATATCATTGTGATTCAAATAATCGAGAAGCCGGCGTCTTTTACCCACCATTTTCAATAGACCCAAACGGGTATGGTAGTCTTTTTTGTGTAGTTTCATGTGTTCGGTAAGATCACCGATACGCTTGGTAAGCAAAGCAATCTGAACTTCAGGAGAACCGGTATCCGTGATGTGGAGACGATTCTTAGAAATAATTTGAGCTTTCTGCTCTTTGGTCAAAGCCATTTTTTCTTTCCTCATTTATGATTCTAATTACATTAATTTTATCTTTTTCAATCTGCTCAACTAATTTGGAAGTTGCCTTGAATTTTCTGTTTTCCCTGATGAAATGGGTAGGATAAACGATTATCTCATTATCATATATATCCTGCTTAAAATTGAAGATATTTACCTCAACAGAGATTCGATCGGTCGGATTAAAATGATTCCGCCCTATAAACATCATGCCGTCATGGCATTCGCTATCCACCTCAACATAACAGCTATAAACCCCTTCAACCGGCAATAGTTTGCGGTGATTATAATTCACATTGGCCGTCGGGTAACCTAATTTATGACCCAAACCGATCCCTTTTTCAACAATGCCATATATGGCATAATCATGACCCAGAAGATCAATAGCTTCACGATAACGATTTTCTTTTATTGCCTGACGGATGCGTGATGATGAAACGGGTTTGTCTTTGACCATTACCGGGTCGACGACCTCGACTTCAAATCCCATTTCTTTTCCCATGGATTGCATGGCGGGAATATCTCCGCTGCGATTTTTTCCGAAGGCATGATCATAACCGACAATAAGTTTGTTAATTCCAACTTTTTCGACTAATATATCTTTCACGAATTCATGAGCCGACATATTTCTTAATTTATCATTAAAATCCAGTATCAAAACCTTTCCATCAAAGAACTTAGGAACAAACTTACCCTTTTCTTCGATCGTCGTCAAGAGGAGAGGTACATTTTCCGGAGATACCATAACTCTGGGATGAGGATGGAAAGTTATCAAAACCGCTCTCGAACCTGTTTCAATACTCTGCCTTCTTACTCTATCAAAGATAGCCCTATGCCCACGATGTATTCCGTCAAATGTACCTATCGTGGCAATAACAGGAATCCCATCTTTTCGGGTATAATTTTCAATCCCTTTGATAAAAGAAGTTGTCAATTCAGCACCCTCAGATAGTCAAAAAGGTTTTCATTTTCACAACTGTCAAAAGCGGATTTTGATACTTGAGCGATTCCTACAGCCAAAGCATTTCCATGTTTGTCTTTTAGAAAAATCTGATCACCTGATGAAAACTCACCCTCAAGAGAGACGATATCTTCTTTTAGAGGATCACGACCATCAATCACTTTACTGCTAAAATCTTCAGAAACGATAAATGCGCCAAAATCGAGAAGTTGTTCCGGTTTAAGCAGCATTGATTGAAGCTTTTGATTACCCTGGAATTTTTTTATGTCCTCCAAATGCAAAGCCTGATCAACATGTATTCTGCTTATCTGAGTCCTTTTCAAGGTAGACAAATAAGCGCCACAACCTAATTTTTCACCAATATCATTAGCAATGGTTCTGATATAGGTCCCTGCGGAACATTTTATTCTCAAATTCAAATCAGGTTCATTATATTTCATTAAAGAGATATCAAAAATCTCAATTTTACGTGAAGGGGTTTCGACTTCTTTACCTTGACGGGCAAATTCATATAGCTTTTTACCTTTAAACCTGACAGCAGAAAAGATAGGTACTTTTTGGGTAATTTTACCTCTGAAGCAGTTCATCAGTTCATTCAAATCAGCAGCAGACAATGCCGGAATCGGATTTGATGGGCTGCTCTCATCAATGCCTTCACTATCGAAAGTAATGGATGACTTGCCAAGAGTAATAACAGCTTAATAAGTTTTTGTAGAGCCGGTTAAAAAACGGGTTACCTTGGTTGCGCTTCCGAGACAGATTAACAGCAGACCTTCAGCTCTGGGATCAAGAGTTCCGGTATGCCCAACTTGCCGCTGATTGATGATTTTTCTAATATCATTGACCGCATCATGGCTGGTTATCCCTAACTGCTTATAATAGGGAAGTATGCCGTTATATGTATTAGCAGCTCGGGTCATTTAATTCCTCTTTGAGATGCTCAAGAATAACTTTTTTAGCATTTCCCAAATTTTCTCCAATTGTGCATCCGGCAGCATTAAAATGTCCACCCCCGCTGAATTTTGCTGCTATTTCTGCGACATTGATTCCATTGCGCGATCTCATTGAAATTTTTGTAGCGTTCTGATCGCTCTCTTTAATCAAAGCACCTACAACCACACCCTCAGTAAACAGGGTAAAATCAACCAAACCATCAGATTCTGACATATCCGCACCAGAATCTTCAAGCATTTTTTTTGTAAGAGTTAACAGGCAGATACGGCCGCTGCAATGATATTCAATGCTATGGAGAACTTTTGCTGTTAACATCATCGTTGACTGGCTTAGATTATAATAAACCTCATCACAGATATATTTAGGATCAGCTCCGGCTGCTATAAGTTTTCCAACAATTTCCATTGTTCGAGGAGAAGTGGCATTATATCTAAATCGGCCGGTATCGGTTAAGATCGCGGTGTACAATTGAGTGGCAATATCTTTATTTATATTAAATCCAGAAGCTTCAAAATATTCAAAAATCATCTCCCCCACCGAGGAACGCATTGGTTCGATCCAATTCACATCACCCAGCATACTTGAATCGCGGTGATGATCGATATTTATAATTCTTACTTTATCTCCAAACAAGGTATATGCTTTTCCCAATCTGTTAAATTCGGGACATTCCAGAATGATCACCGTATCAATACCCAAATCCTGATCATAGTCTTCTATATTTTTAATCAAGTCAACATCAGGAAGAAATTTATACTTTTCAGGCAAATCGCTCTCTTTTACGAGGTAAACATCTTTTTTTTGAAATCTCAAATAATCGGCAAAAGCAAGTTGTGTTCCGATAGCATCACCATCCGGATCGATATGAGAAACAACCAGCACTTTTTGAGATTCCCCGATAATACTCGACATATCATCAAAAATGGCCAGCATAGTCTTATTCTGTTCTTTATTCACCGGAATCATTCTTAATCTCATTCAACAACTGTTCAATCCGCATTCCTTCTTCAACTGAAGGATCATATTTAAAGCGAAACTCAGGGATAAATCTCATTCTCAAATTTTTGCCAACCATATGCCTGATTCTTTTTTTTTCACGTTCAAAATAATCGGCAGCTTTCTCCCTGGATTCATCTTCTCCCAAAACAGAGTAATAAATAGTGGCATATTTAAGATCATCAGTCAAACGGACATTAGTAAACGTAATCATGCCGGAAAGTCTTTCAGACAATTCTCCCTCCATCATGGTGGAGATATCTCTGAGAATCTGACCGCTAAGTCTTGACGATCTTCGGAATTGCTTCATAGCTAATATGACTCCATGCTGCAATCCGCCAGAATGACTTCAGGATTATTTTCAATTTTATTTATCAGTTTATCCATAACTTGTCGAGCAAATCTGTTATTATTAGCAACTGTCGCCGCTCCCAGAACAGCCGTTCGATGGGAATCGTTTTCATCCACCTCGGCAATTGACACATTAAATGAATTTTGTGCCCGGGAGATCAATGATTTTAAAATACGCCTCTTCTCTTTTAGAGAATCAACGGCCGGCAGATTCAGGTGAATTCTTGCAACTACAGTAACCAAATATTAACTACTCTACCTTATCCAGTGTCCGCGCCTCCTCGACAATTTCAATCATCTCGATGACATCACCAACTTTGATGTCATTGTAATTCTCAATACCAATACCACATTCGAAACCTTCTTTGACTTCTTTGGCATCGTCTTTAAAACGCTTCAAAGAACTCAACATTCCGGTATATATAATTTTACCATCACGCACGAGGCGGCATTTATCCTTGCGTTTAACCCGGCCTTCTTTAACGTAGCAGCCGGCAATAGTGCCGAATTTTTGGACCCTGAAAATGTTTCTGACTTCAGCGGAACCAACGAACACTTCTTTGATTTCAGGCGATAAAAGTCCTTCCAGTGCCTTGCGGATATCATTTTCAGCTTCGTAAATAATACTATATTCTCTGATATCAACCTTTTCAGTTTTGGCAATTTCTCTGGCTCTTACATCTGGCGTAACCTGGAAACCAATGATAATCGCATCTGAAGCAGCCGCTAATAAAACATCAGACTCTCTGATAGCGCCTACGCTCCGATGGATGATATTAGTTTTGACTTCATCAGTTGCTATTTTACCGAGCGTATCGGAGAGCACTTCGACAGAGCCATCAACATCACCTTTGATAATCAGACGAAGTTCCTTAATCTTTCCTTCTTTGATTCGATCGAATACCTTATCAAGAGTTACTAAACCGCCAAGCGTACGGCGAGATTCCTGAGCTTTTTTCACCTGGCTGCGCTTGATAGAAATTTCTTTTGCTTCCTGGTCATTTTCGACAACGATAAAACTATCGCCAGCCTGGGGTACTCCATTAAGTCCTGTAATCTGTGCCGGACGGGAAGGGCCTATTCTTTTAATCTGCTTATCACGATCGTTTGTTATTGTACGTACACGACCATAATGCATCCCAGCTACAATAGAATTACCAACGTAACATCTCCCTCTCTGAATAAGTACTGTAATAACCGGCCCGCGCCCTTTTTCGAGTTTTGAATCGATAATAACACCCTGCCCCCTGATCCCCGGATCAGCCTGAAGATCCATCATTTCAGCCTGAAGTAAAATCATCTTGAGCAGTTCATCAATCCCTTCTCCGGTTTTGGCGGAGATTTCGACCATAATAGTCTTGCCGCCCCATTCTTCTGAAAGGATATTATGATTTGCCAATTGGGTTCTTATTTTTTCAGGATTGGCATTGGGTTTGTCAATTTTATTAATAGCCACAATAATCGGAACACTGGCGGCACGGGCATGATCAATAGCTTCCACCGTCTGAGGCTGTACGCCATCATCGGCGGCTACAACAAGTACAATAATATCCGTAACCTGAGTTCCACGAGCTCGCATGGCTGTGAAGGCTTCATGACCGGGAGTATCAAGAAAAGTAATCCTTCCCTCCTCCCGCTCTACTTCATAAGCCCCGATATGCTGAGTTATTGCTCCCGCTTCTCCGGCAACAACATTAGTCTTTCTTATATAATCCAGAACCGAAGTTTTACCATGATCGACATGACCCATAATCGTAACAATTGGAGCTCTGGTCTCAAGATGATCCGTTACTTCAGTTTCACGAGCCGTATCACCAACTTCAGCCATTTGCTTAATTTCAAATCCTAATTCGCTGCATAACATTCCAATAGCATCAATATCCAAACGCTGGTTGATGGTGGCCATCATACCCATTTCAAATAATTTCGTTATCAGTTCGGCTGGTTTCTTGTCCATCAATTTAGCTAATTCGGCCAAAGATATAAACTCAGTTACCTCAAGTAGATTTGGATTGTAGGCTTCCGGATTTTCAGTTTCCCCATCTTTACGATATTTCTTTTTCTGTTTCGTAGTTTGGAGGTCAGCCATAGTCGATCTGAAAGTCTTGGCAACTTCGGTACTATCAACCGTATGCCGATTCTTGCGTTTTCGACGGTCTTTTCTTTTCTGCTTTTTTTCAATCTTGCGCATTATCCCAGCTACGGAAGATTTGGCATTATCTACCTTGATGCCGCCGATTTGAGTGGAAGAAGTTTTTTCAACCGCTTCTCTCATTTTTGCCCGCTGCTGCATTTCCTGTTTTGCTTCCTGCTTAGATTGAGCAAATTTCTTTTTGATTGCTTCAACCATAGGAGTAGTAGCAATAGACATATGCGATTTAGGTTGAAATTTCAATTCCTGCAGAATTGAAAGCATCGCATTCGATGAAATCTTATAATCCTTAGCCAGCTGGTATATGCGTTTTTTTTCTGATACCATGTATCCATTTACCTTTCGGATTTAATCCTACAAGGACGTTGAGAGTTATTTCCAGAAGCCAATATTATGCGACTGACTATCCTTGTCCTCTTCAATGTCTTCGCTCTCAACTTAACTTTCTTTAATATCCTCGTCTTCAACGTCATCATCCGCAAAATCGGGTGCGGTCGCCTCAGGGACCTCATCCGCTTCCGTCACAAAATTCTCATCTTCTTCAAATACATCCCCGACCAATAGCTTGTCATCTTCATGCTTGGGTTTTTCTACACCTTTAACTTCGTCTTCCTTTAGTTTCTTGAAATAGTCAGATTCCAGTTGTTCAACAAAAGCCTTGGCTTTTTCCAACAGAGTTTCGGCTGTTTTTAAGCCCAAGCCCTCGATTTTAATTAGTTGTTCCAAGGGAGTAGTGGCTAATTTCTGAATCGAACCGATATCGACATCAGCCAGACGCTCCTCAAGTTTAGCACCAACTCCTTCGAGTTGTCCGACCGGAACCAGCATTTCGGCTTCATGGTGTTTGGCTTCATTATATTCGGTTTCAGACATGATGTTGACTTTCCATCCGGTCAACTTTGAGGCTAGTCTGGCATTTTGTCCGGCACGGCCAATGGCAAGTGAAAGTTTGTCATCTTCGACAGCAACGGTCATTTTCTTTTCAAGATCATTAACATTGATATTGACTACTTTGGCCGGAGCCAAAGCCCTGGTAACGAATACTTCCGAGTTAGAAGAGTATGGTACGATGTCTATGCGTTCGTTGTTTAACTCTCTAACGATAGACTGAACTCTTACCCCTTTGATACCGACACATGCTCCTACCGGGTCAATCCTGTCATCCGAAGAATAAACAGCAACCTTGGCTCTTTCTCCTGGTTCTCTGGCTATAGCTTTTATCTCAATAACTTTTTCGTAAATTTCCGGAACTTCCAAAGCAAACAAATGCTGCAGAAATTCATTGCAGACACGAGAAAGGATAACCTGCGGTCCGCGCATGGATTTCTGGACATCCATAATGTAAGCTCGAACTCTGTCTCCCTGGCGGAATTTTTCCTTGGGGATCTGTTCTTTAATCGGCAGAATTCCTTCACCCCGGCCAAGGTTGACGATTACATTTCCTTTATCAATCTGCTGCACCACTCCGGAGACAAGGGTGTTGACTTTATCGATAAATTCATCATAGATTCTGTCACGTTCAGCTTCACGAACTTTCTGGATAAGGATCTGTTTGGCTGCGGCAATAGCATTGCGGCCAAATTCCATTTCATAGTCGATATAGATTTCTATTTCATCCCCTAATTGCGCTTCAGGATCCATTTCCTGTGCTTCAACGAGGAGGATCTGGAGGTTTTTATCCGTGACATCCTCAACCACCTCTTTTGTAGCGATCATAAGCAGTTCATTATTTTTGCGGTCAAATCTGAAACTGATATTGTCGGTGAAGGTATATTTCTTTTTTGCGGCAGCAATCAGACTGGCCTGCAGCGTTTCAAGGACCGCATCAAATTCCAAATTCTTTTCACGAGCGATTAATGTAATTGCTTCGATCATGTCAAAAGCCATATTCTATCTCCATTAAAAAACAATTTTGGCTTGTTTTATTTCAGACAAAGGAACAACCAATGTCTTTTCTTCATCCTTAAGTTCCACTTCGTTATCTTTAACGCCAATAATTTCAGCTGTTAATTTCTTTTTATCTGCATCCTCAAATTCAACTCGTATCGTTTCACCAATTCTATATTTAAAATCAACCATTGACTTAAGGGGACGATCGAGGCCGGGCGAGGATACTTCTAATGTATAACCCAGTTCAAACCAATCGGTTCCATCTATCATATCTCCAATAATACGAGAAATATGAGCGCATTTTTCAAGATCAGGTCCGGTGTCGCAATAAACAAAAAAACGGAGAGTCGTATCACGCTTATATCGCGACAAGGCCATATCGGCAACCTCACAGTTTTCCAGCCTTAATGGTTCCTCAATCAAATCGAGGATCTTTTTTTTCAGTACTTCTTCACTCATACCTATCCACTAATATACAAAAAGTGGGCTTCTCACCCACCGTAACTAAATAATATAAAGGATATTCTATTGTTATGCAACAAAATAATAACTAATTGACTCTACCCAGCACCTCTTTAACTTCAGCTAAAATATTGCCCAAATCAACCAAAACCATATCCGATTCCGATCTGGCTTTTAGTTCTACCTTGCCATCTTTCAAGGACTTATCTCCGATTGTAATCCTTACGGGCAGACCAATCAGATCAGCATCATTAAATTTTACTCCGGCTCGGTCATCGCGATCATCATAAAGAACATCAATTCCAGCTTCATTTAGTTCCTTATAAATCTTATCAGCAGCCTCTAAATGCTTCGGTTTGCTAACATTAAGGGGAATCAAATGAACCATAAAAGGGGCAATATTTTTAGGCCAGATTATCCCTTTATCATCATAATATTTTTCCAAAGCAGACTGGGGCGTACGAGTAATTCCAATTCCATAAGAACCCATAATAATAGGATGATCTTTTCCTTCGGCGTCCAGATATTTTGCCCCAAGAGATTCGGAGTATTTTGTTCCCAGCATAAAGGTATTGCCGACTTCGATCCCCTGTTTGGAATTAAGCCTGCCACCGTTGCAACGAGGACAAAGATCACCGTTTTTGGTAGAAGACAAATCAATTACT
>CAYPUP010000036.1:0-11014 GCA_964413795.1 uncultured Ignavibacteriales bacterium | reverse complement strand
GTTGGCGGGGGCTTATATAAAGGAAAATCCCGAGAATTTATCGGGATATTTAACAGTCGCAACCGTTGCGGAGAAAGAGGAGCTTTTTCCGTTAGCTGAAGATTATTTAAAAAAAGCAATTGAATTTTCGCCAACAAATTATCATCTTAGTTCAAAATTAGCCGAGTTGTATAAAAAATTGTTCATCGATACCGGCGAAAAAAAGTATAAAGAGGAAGGTTTGAAATATTTTGAAAAGGCAATAACATTTGCCCCGACCTCATCAAAGTTAAAAGAATCATACCGAGAATTGAGGGATATGCCGCAATGACCAATGAGAACAAATATGATTTTTTTGTCTCAACCATAGTTCCGGCCATGAATGAAGAGGGTAATATCGAAGAATTCTGCCATCTTTATTCCGAAATGCTCAAGAACGCACCGTTTGAGGGGGAGTTGATTTATATCGATGACGGCTCAACAGATAATACTCTGCAAAAAATAAAAGAAGCTGCTCAGAAATACGATTTTATCCGGTATGCTTCGCATCAACATAACCGGGGATTGACCGAGGCTCTCCAAACCGGATTTGCAATTGCCCGGGGAGATGTTTTTGTCTTTTATCCGGCGGACCTGCAGTTCCTTCCCGAAGATATCCCGGCTCTGATTAAACCGATTACCGAAGGGGCGGATATGTCGGCGGGATGGAAACAGGGGAAATACAAAAAAAAATTCGTATCATCGATTTATAATTTGCTCTCACGTAAAATATTCGGACTCAAAGTTCATGACCTCAATTCCTGTAAAGCTTTTCGCCGGGAAGTAGTGGAACGAATTTTCCTTCGTAAAGACTGGCATCGCTATCTAATTGTACTGGCAGCCAGTGAAGGCTACACTATCGATGAAGTAAAAATTCCACTATATGATCGCAATTGGGGAGAATCAAAGTTCCGATCGATTTGGCGAATTCCAATCGGGGTTTTGGATATGTTAGCGGTTCAGTTTCAGATTCGGTTTCTTAAAAAACCTTTAATGTTTTTTGGCTCGCTGGGATCAATATTCTTTTTTCTTGGATTTCTGGTTGGTTTATGGGCTATTTATTTAAAATATTGGCGAAACGAAACTCAACTTCCCTTGTTATATTTGGTTGTCCTCCTGGCCGGATTGGGTTTTGGTCTGTTTCTGATGGGATTTATGGCCGAAGGCCAGACTGCAATCAAAGAAGAGGTTTCGGATATGCGCCGAAAATTGATTGATTTGACAGGCAAAAAGAAACAGGATAGATTTAGCTAAATATTACAGTTTTCATCTATGAAATACATTTCTAAAAGTATTTATAGAATAGCCCGTCAGTTACAAATCCCAAGAAATCAGATCGTTTCTGAGTTGTATAAAAAAGTTGCTATGGTAGTCATTGTTAGTTATCGTAACTATTAATTAAAAAGTCAATGTTAGAGACATTATTTTTATTAAAATATGTAACATGAAATTCCGGAGTAATCTTGGTTAAGAAAAAAACGATTAATAAAGATCAAAAAGAAAGAGTTCAGAAACAAAGTTTTAATTTTGAAGATTCTCCTTATTTTATTCCGGTTGCTTTTCTATTAATCCTGGTTGCTCTGGTTTTTTTATTTAGTGATTTCCTTTTCTCAGATAAAATGCTTTATAGCTCCGATCAGATACAAGCCGGGGTTTTCTTCCGGCAGCTGATGGTTGATTATGTTAAAGCAAACGGGGCTGTTCCTCAATGGAATCCTTATATATTCGGCGGTATGCCCTATGTAGAGGCATTTCATGGCGATATCTTCTATCCTTTTTCATTTTTAAAGTATTTTGGATCCCTGCCTCGGATGCTGGGAATTATCATGTTCCTGCATATTTTCTTTGCCGGATTATTTATGTATTTTGCTGCAAGGCAGTTTAAATTATCCAAAGTCGCTTCCCTGGTATCGGCGTCATGTTATATGTTTGCTTCTTTTCTGATTTCATTAGTAGCCCCCGGACATGACGGCAAGATATTTGTCACGACTCTTTTCCCACTGGTATTACTCTTTCTGGATCGAGGCTTTGAGAAAAAAGCGTTTCTTAATTTTTCATTATTAGGCTTGGTAATCGGCTTTATTATTTTATCCCCGCATGCTCAGATGTCCTATTTCACCCTCTGGGTAGTGACCCTATACACAATTTATAAATTATTCTTTATCTGGAAAGATAGCGGTAAATTCGGTTTAGTAATCAAGCCGGGTTTCCTTGTTGTTTATGCTGTAGTAATAGGCCTGCTAATATCAGCCATTCAATTTTATCCGGGTTATATTTATACCAGTCAATTTTCTCCGAGAGGTGATTCAAAAAGCGGATGGGACTGGGCGACCTCATGGTCTATGCACGAAGAAGAGGCCATGTCTCTGATCGTCCCTGAATTTCCCGGTACCAATGCCCAGGGGACAAACACTATCTACTGGGGGAAGAATGCTTTTAAGGATAACTCTGAGGCAGTAGGAGGAGTAACATTTTTCCTTGCCCTGCTGGCTTTTGTTTTTGTTCGAAGGAAAATTGTCTATTTCTTTGGAGGGCTGGCTATCCTGGCCTTACTGTATGCCTTAGGCGCGACGACTCCAGTCTTCAAATTGTTTTATTTACTGGTACCAAAAGTAAGTTCCCTTCGAGCTCCATCAATGATCATGTTTATCTTTTCATTTTCTGCGGCTCTTCTGGCTGGCATTGGGATTCAGCATTTAATTGAATCTAATAAGGAAAAACAGGAGGCTAATCCAAAATATCATTACCTGTTGTGTGGCTTCCCAGGTTTTTTGCTCCTGATGGCTTTACTTTTTTCGGTAGCGGGTCGTGGAATGGTGAATTTGTGGTGTTCAATTTTCTATGGAGATGTATCAACCACTATGATCCAGCAGGGATTTACCAAACTTGATGCAGCCTATCGAGATCTTCCTTCTATTACATCGGGAATCTGGATGGCCTTTCTATTTGTAACTTTAGCCTCGTTATGTATCTGGTTATTTAAATCAAAGAAAATGGGGGTAGGTATTCTGGTCGCTTTGGCTTTTGTCCCGGTAATTGACGGCGTAAGATTCAACAGCCGGTTTATTAGCACTTATAATCAGGATCAGACTTGGCGGCCTACTACGGTCACTGATTTCTTTACGCAAAAGAAGAACGAATATTTCCGAGTATTTAATAGACGAGTGTTACCTTTTGATCTACTGCCATATTTTAAAATACCAGTTGTAGTTGGGTATCATGGAAACCAGTTGCGATGGTACGATGATTTATTAGGGGGACCAATGTTATTAAATCAAGGAGAACCCAACTTTTTAAATCTGGTAGGTGCAAAATATATTATCATTCCTGGCAATAGGAGTTTAGTTGAGAATTCTCTGGGTGATATGTCTACCCCATCAGTTTTTAATTATGGGGGAGTTCAAATTATTCAAAATAATAACGCCTTTCCCCGAGCTTATATCGTGGATAAATACAAAGTGTTTAATGACCGTAAGGATATATATCCGGTTGTAATTGAGGGGACCGACAGCCTTCGCAATATTGTCTATCTCGAAGAAGAACCGGGGCTGCAAGTAGCACCTGATACATTGAATTCTGATTCAGCCTGGATTGAGCACTATTCTGAAGATACGGTTATTGTTGGTCTGAATGTTACCGGAAATAAAATTCTGGTTTTAACTGATAATTATTATGATGCCTGGCAGGTGGCGATTGATGGCCATGAGGCGAAGCTTCTCAGGGCTTACGGAACTTTCCGGGCGGTGGCTGTTCCTGATGGAGCCAAAGAAGTATCTTTTGTGTATAAATCTCAAAGATACCGGACAGGTAAATTAGTGACATGGTTGACATCCTTGTATCTGTTGTTTATTTTTGGCTTTTATGGTTATAAAACAATTAAGGATCGCAAAAAATTGAAAGAGACTTTCTGATGCCGCATACCCAACGTGCCTTGATTATTTTTCCAACTTATAATGAACGGGAGAACATAGGTAAGATTGTCCATGCTGTTTTACCTTTGGATCCCCGTATTCATGTTCTTATTGTAGATGATAATTCTCCCGATGGGACCGGCCAGGTGGCGGATAAACTTTCCGAAGAATTAAACAAAGTAGAGGTGTTGCATCGTCCTAAGAAAGAAGGACTTGGCCAAGCCTATATAGCCGGATTTAAATGGGCCATTGAAAGAGAATTTGATTTTATTTTTGAAATGGACGCTGATTTTTCTCATGGACCGGAGTATATAAAGAATTTCCTGAAAGAAATTCAGCATTATGATGTGGTAATCGGTTCACGATATATTACCGGTGTAAATGTGATAAATTGGCCCATGTCACGGCTTTTGTTATCATATTTTGCCAATTCTTACACCAGAATTGTTACCGGCTTGCCTCTTCGCGATGCTACCGGAGGCTTTAAATGTTTTCGCCGTAAGGTCTTAGAAGAAATAAACCTTGACGCAGTGGAATCCTCAGGGTATTCATTTCAAATTGAAATGTCCATGAGGGCATGGAAAAGAGGCTTTACAATCAAGGAAATTCCAATAATTTTCGTTGATCGAACGGCAGGTGAGTCAAAAATGTCTAAAAAGATTGTCCGGGAAGCAATTTATATGGTATGGTGGTTAAGATTAAAGTCGATTTTTGGAATGTTAAAGTAGATTATATATTATGAGTCATGATTACGGAACAGTTTCAGTTGTAATTATTACGTATAATTCCATGCCACCACTGGAAAATTGCCTCAAAAGCATTCAGGCCAATACCAATGGCACTCCGCTGGAAATTATAAATGTCGATAACTGCTCATGGGATAATTCGTCTGATGTAATTAAAGAATATTTCCCCCACGCAAAAGTTATTCGTAATTCCGATAATCTGGGCTTTGGAGTAGCCTGTAATATTGCAGCAGAAAATGCTACCGGTGATTATCTCTTGTTTTTAAATCCGGATGTAAGTATTGATAAATATGCCATAGAACATCTGCAGGATGTCATTCGCTCTAAAGAAAATGCAGGAACTGTTGTGGGAAGAATGCGCTTCCCGGATGGATCATTCCAGTCCACCTGCCGCAAATTCCCCAATTATGAAAATATGGTCTTTTCAAGAGGATCAGCTATTTCAAAATATTTGGGCAATGGGAGTAGATATACCCTCCCAGATTATGATTCCATAACTCCTATACCTGCCGCAGCGGGAACAATGATGATGATTCGCCGTGAACTATTTAAAAAAATCGGGGGTTTTGATCACCGCTTTTTTATGTTTATGGAAGATGTAGATCTCTGTAATCGCCTTAATGAATCCGGTTATATCAATTATTATGTGCCTGAAGCCGGAGGGGTTCATTTGTGGGGAAAAGGGAGTAAAGCGAGCAAGTTTAGAAGAAATTTATATCATCATTATACCGTCTGGAAATATTTTACCAAATATCAGCCTGGGATTGTCTCATATTGTCTTTTACCCCTGATACTTATGATGAATTTTATTCTGATTTCGATATTACCCGTTCCCCAGCCGATAAACCGCCGGTAGATGACTGAATAATTCTATTATTAATTATGATGATCCATATTTTCTTCATAATGGCATTTTAAGGTTGTAATTGCAAACCAATTATGTATCATTATAGGTTAGTGGAGTTTTTGACTCTGGTAGTGGAAGTTTGTATTTGATCTTGTGTTAGTAGGATGCCGTATGAGTGATCGTCCGTTTCTTGAATTTGAAAAACCAATTATTGAGTTAGAGAAAAAAATCTCCGACATGAAAGATTTTGCTGTCGGGGAAGATCTTGAGCTTAATAATGAAATAGAATCTCTTAAGAAAAAGTTAAAAAAGCTCCGCGATAAAACCTATTCAAATCTTACTCGATGGCAAAGGGTGCAAATGTCCCGCCACCCCCAAAGACCATATACCCTTGATTACATAAATAATATGTCGACCGGCTTTATTGAGTTGCATGGAGATCGTTGTTTCGCTGATGATAAGGCCATGGTTGGCGGATTCGGGTATCTTGATGATAAACCGGTGATGTTTGTCGGCCAGCAAAAAGGGAAAGATACCAAGCAGAAGGTTATCAGAAATTTCGGAATGGCTCATCCCGAAGGCTACCGAAAGGCAATGCGTCTGTTTGAATTAGCTGAGAAATTCAATGTCCCGGTCGTGGTATTGATCGATACGCCTGGCGCTTTTCCCGGGATTGGAGCAGAAGAGAGAGGGCAGGCGGAAGCTATCGCATATAACATAAAACAGATGTCCCGTCTTAGAGTTCCTATCATAATTGTTATAATCGGTGAAGGAGCATCTGGCGGTGCTCTCGGAATAGGGGTAGGTGATGCCGTCATGATGCTGGAATATTCCTGGTACTCTGTGATATCCCCCGAAGGCTGTGCCGCAATTTTATGGCGGGATGGCGCAAAAGCACCAGAAGCTGCCGAAGCTCTTAAAGTAACTTCATATGATAATAAAGAGCTGCACGTTATCGATTCGATTATACCGGAACCAGAATGCGGCGCTCATACCGATCCGATTGCTGCTGCTGAAAATGTAAAAAAGGCAATTTTGGCAGCCTTAAATAAATGTGAAAAAATGTCAACCGATGAGCTCCTGCTCAACAGGCTTAAAAAATATCGAGCCATGGGAGTTTTTGAGGAGTAGTATATGTTTATATCTGAGAAATTATTAAGCAAGCTGGCATGTCCTCAGTGTAAGGGAAAAATAGAGGTAAACGACAATCAGGAAAGTTTGGTATGTAATAAGTGCCAGCTTAAATACAGAATTGTTGATAATATTCCGGTTCTCCTGAAGGATGAATCGGAAAAGCTGTAAGAAGGAAAATAATGAAACTCTCGAAATTTTGTGATGAAACGCTGGTAAGGTTTGATCTTGATGCTTCAAATAAGGAAGATATAATCAAGGAGCTTGTTGAGCTGGTTTCAGGATCACCAATGGTAAAAGATGCCGAGAAACTTTTGAAAGATGTTCAGAACCGAGAAAATCTCGTTACTACCGGTGTGGGGTATGGTGTTGCATTTCCGCATGCAAAAACAAAATCAGTCAAAGGAATCATAATTGCTTTTGGAAGGTGCATTAAGGGAGTTGATTTTGATGCGATGGATCATAAAAAAGTGCATTTATTTTTTCTGATCGCTGCTCCGGAAGATGCTATTGGAGCTCATCTGAATGTGATGGCCAGATTATCATACCTGATGAAATCCGAAGAAAACCGCCAAAAGTTGATGCAGGCATCCTCGCCGGGAGATGTCCTGGCTCTTATTGATAACGTAGAATAATCGAAAGAAGGCAGGGACGCCGCATTTATGAACTGGATTTCAACACAGTTTTCCAGGCACGGGCGCTACATTAATGTAACCGCTGTCCTGATTTTTAGTATTCTTTTTATATTCGGACCGTCAATTATCACCGAGGCAATTGATCGGACTATTTTAGCCGGATTGTATTACCCCTTCTACAAAATTGAAAATTTCTTCAAATTAATGGTTTCCCAGGTGGAAGCAAATGATCAGCTGCGCGAATCACTTATGATACTCTCGCTGCAATTATCCGAATATGAGGAAATCCAGCGTGAAAATATCAGATTAAGAGATGCTCTTGGGTTTACCCCCCCTTCAGGTTATCATTTACTGCCAGCAGAAGTTATCTCTGTTTCAGGATATAAAATGTCAATGTCAGCTATTATTAATCAGGGAATAAATGATTCGGTTTTTAATGATGATCCGGTGATCAATCAGGACGGCCTGGTAGGAAGAATATCATCAACAACCCCTGAATATGCCACGGTTCAATTGTTAACCGATCCGTCAAATCGGGTTGCAGCCCGGGTGGCATCAAGCCGTGAGATGGGAATTGTTAAATATAAGGCCCTCAGCGGAATGATTCTGGATAATTTCCCGTTGCATGGCACTATAACAGTTGGTGATACGGTTATTTCTTCCGGGCTTGGTGGAATTTATCCTCCAGGATTAATTTTAGGCTATGTAACAGAAATAAATAGAGATCAGAGTGAGACGTTCTGCATGGTTAAGTTAACACCGGCAGTTAATTTTCATTCAATCGATGAAGTCTTTGTATTAAAGGCTAAAGGTGAGATGTGAGAATAATTCCATTTATTATATATCTTCTTATAATTGCTCTGTTTAAAGTTATCCTCCAGGATCTAACCACATTCTATGGCATTAGTATCAACATCACCGCTTTGCTGGTTATGATAGTCGCTATTTACAAATCCGAAATAATTTCTTTGTGGTTTGGATTTATTGCCGGTTTAGTATTATCAGCGGGTTCGCCTCATCATTTTGGAGCTTATGTCATTACTACTGCTGCGTTGGGTATCATAACATATCATTCTCGGGAGAGGCTGAATCTGGATTCATTGTATTCCCGGCTGTTGCTGATTCTTTTTGGGGTAATTCCATATAGCGCCTTGATACTGCTAATCAACAATATTGATGGTTTCGGATATTTATTTATTACTAATATTCTTCCGAGTGCAATTTATACGACTTTGATAGGCTGGATCTTTTTCCTTATAAAAGAAGATCGAATCACATTATTTAAGATTAAGTCTCTCTTTTAAACATCATGAAGCAGCTAATTCTGACAATAGACGAGCGTGAAAAGGCAGCTTTGCTGGTAATTGCTTTAGTTTTTGCCTTTCTTTTGGGTGGATTGTTTAAGCTTCAGATAATTAATCATGAAACATTGGCGGCACAGTCAGAAAATAACCGCCTCCGGATAATCCCGCTGACGCCCAGGAGAGGGATTGTTTTTGATCGTAACGAAAATCGTATTATCGATAGCCGACCTTCTTATACTGTTTCAGTGGTTCCGACTGAAATGGTCAATGGTGTTACAATTGACAATTTGTCAGAACTTTTAGAGTCGGATACGCTTCAAATTCGAAAGAGAATTATTCGAAATACTGTCAACCATTATCAACCAGCTCCGGTTAAACGGGATGTCCCTTTTGAAAAAATAGCTATTTTGGAAGAGCAAAATTCCAGATTCCCCGGAGTGATATATCAGATTGATCAGGTCCGT
Organism: uncultured Ignavibacteriales bacterium; assembly: GCA_964413795.1. Taxonomy (GTDB): domain Bacteria; phylum Zixibacteria; class MSB-5A5; order GN15; family FEB-12; genus DAOWMZ01. The sequence goes on along the minus strand of CAYPUP010000036.1, from coordinate 1,958 downwards.
CGCTATCCAGTAGGCTTGGGTTCGGAGGTTTTTACCGGTTATGTAGGTGAGGTATCACAAAGTGATCTTCAATCAGAAAAAAAAGAGAATCTCCGACTGGGCAGTATGATCGGTAAGGATGGAATCGAAAAGCATTACGACCAGCAGTTAAGAGGTTACGAGGGGACGGAATATATTGAAGTATCGGCAACAGGTCAGATTCTTGGAACTTATGAGGAAAAGCCGGAGGTACAACCTACTCAGGGGAGTGATATTACCTTAACTATCGACCTTGACCTGCAGCAAGCCTGCAGTGAAGTTCTGGATACGTTCTGCTGCGGGGCAATAGTAGTTGCAAATCCAAGAACCGGAGAGATTCTGGCGATGACTTCGTTTCCAAGCTATGATGCAAATATCTTTTCCTCGGTTATCCCTGAGAGTTTGTGGCAGGCAATCTCCAACGATTCATCGCATCCTCTTTTAAACAGACCTTTAAAAGGGTTATACCCTCCCGGTTCGACTATTAAATTTGTTACGGTCGGAGTAGCATTGGAAGAGGGTTTGATAAACGAATTCACTACTTTACAACCCTGCAATGGGGGTTACCAATTCGGTAATCGTTTTTTTCATTGCTGGGATAAAAGGGGGCATGGATCATTAACTGCCGCTCACGCTTTGGAGCGATCATGTGATGTCTTTATGTATCAATTGGGCTTGAAAATGGGAGTGGATTTACTGAGCAAATATTTTGGTCTTTGTGGTTTTGGTAAGAAGACCGGAGTGGATTTGCCCGGTGAAGCCCCCGGTCTCAATCCGAATTCTGAATATTATAATAATCGCTACGGCGTAAAAAAATGGACCAAAGGTCTTGTTCTCAATTTATCCATAGGACAGGGAGAACTATTGATAACTCCTTTGCATCTTGTGCAATTTTTTTGCGGTCTGGCCAATAATGGTATTGTGCATCCGCCATACATGATTAAAAAAATTACCAGTGCTGACGGAAAAACTACTGTGCCAAAACCACCACCTGCTTTTAAACTCCCTTTTTCAGATAAAACTTTAAAAATACTGTTGGAAGGAATGAGGCTGGTAGTTTATGGCGAGCATGGAACAGCTAAGGGTCTTAGAACAAATATGTACACTCAGGGAGGTAAGACGGGAACGGCTCAGAATCCGCATGGCGAAGATCATTCATGGTATATCGGAGTTGCTCCTTTCGAAGCCCCCGAAATTGTAGTTTGTGCCATAGTTGAAAATGCCGGACATGGTTCCGAAGTGGCGGCTCCGGTTGTGGGAGAAATTATAAAAAGATATATGAATAAAAAAAGACAGGAAGATAGTATCGCTGTCATAGATTCGGGGGAAAGACAGTAATGTTGAATTATGGCTCATTGGATTGGAAGCTTATCGGAGCAGCATTGCTTTTATCTCTGATCGGGATTATTTTGATATTGTCTGCTCAATATCATGCTGATTCTGAATTTGCCCAGCATTATTATCTAAGACAACTGATTTGGCTGGGGATAGCACTTTTAGTTTTCACCATTGTTATCCATTTACCTCTACGTCTTTTTGATGCCAGTGCATATCTCCTACATTTTATCACTTTATTATTTTTAGCTGGTGTTTTATTTTTTGGGTCGACAAGGATGGGGGCGTCGCGCTGGTTTTCTTTTGGTTCGATTAATTTTGCCCCTTCCGATCTCGCTAAATTGACACTCGTATTCGGATTAGCACGGTTCTTTTCATATACAAAATTAGGCGTGGCATCAAAAAGAAAACTGGGTTTATCTTTGCTTTTAACTGCGATTCCCATGGCTTTGATTTTGAAACAGCCCGACTTGGGAACATCACTGGTTTTTCCGGTGATTCTGTTCGCTCTCTGGTTCTGGTCGGGATTACCGCCATTATATTTATTCATGATCATATCTCCGATAATCTCGTTGGTAGCTGCCAGTCATTGGTTGGCCTGGGCA
>CAYPUP010000035.1:0-11249 GCA_964413795.1 uncultured Ignavibacteriales bacterium | reverse complement strand
TTTGAGGCTGGAGTTTCGTCCTACTGGATTAATTATAATATAAATTTGCAAATACACAATATATAGAATGAAATATTATTCCAGAATCTACAAAATTAATCAGTCCATATAAGAAGAAGTAATGCTAAATTCCCGTCTTTTCTTTTAAGAAATCAATCAACTCGGCAATTTTAACTCGTTTTTGTTCCATGCTGTCGCGATCGCGGAGAGTCATAGTCTCATCCTCCAATGTCTGACCATCGATAGTAATGCAATACGGACAACCGGCTTCGTCCATGCGGGCATATCGCCGACCAACAGCGCCTGAGACATCATAAAAAACTTTGAATTTTTTCTTCAGCTCTTCATATACTTTTTCAGCAAATTCGGGCATGCCATCTTTTTTGACCAGGGGGAATACCGCGGCTTTGATTGGGGAGATCTTCGGTGAAAGGCGCATAAAAACCCGCTTTTCACCATTGATTTCAACTTCATCATAAGCATCGACAAGTAAGGTCAATAATGTCCGATCACATCCGGCAGAGGTTTCGATAATATAGGGGATGTATTTTTCATTGCGCTGATCATCCATGTAGCGCAAGTCTTTATTGGTCGCTTCTTTGTGGCGGGAGAGATCAAAGTCAGTGCGGTTATGGACTCCCTCTAACTCCTGCCAACCGAATGGGAATTCATATTCGATATCGTAAGCCGCTTTAGCATAATGGGCTAGTTCATTTTCGCCATGTTTGTGCCAGCGCAGCTTCTCCATATTAATTCCAATTTCCTTATAAAAGTCCCAACGCTGCTGGCGCCAGTACTCAAACCATTTTTCATCTTCTGAAGGATGAACAAAAAACTGCATCTCCATCTGCTCAAATTCACGGGTACGGAAGATAAAATTGCCGGGAGTTATCTCATTTCTGAAAGCCTTACCGATCTGAGCTATGCCAAAAGGAATTCTTTGCCGGGATGAATTTTTGACATTCAGAAAATTAACATAGATACCCTGAGCTGTTTCGGGTCGGAGGTAAATAGTATTGGTGGTGTCTTCGACCGGTCCCATAAAGGTCTTGAACATCAGGTTGAATTGTTTTACTTCAGTTAAATCACATCCGTTTTCAACAGGGGATTTGGAGGGCTTATTGGGACATTTACATTCGTCGAGTTTGTCGGCCCGGAAACGGGCTTTGCAGGTTTTACAGTCTACCATCGGGTCATTAAATTCAGCCACATGCCCGGATGTATGCCAGACCTGGGGGTGCATCAGGATAGCGGCATCTAATCCCTCGATATCATCGCGCCGGTTGGTCATGGCGTTCCACCAGTAATTCTTTAGGTTGCGCTTTAACTCAGCTCCGAGAGGACCATAATCCCAGCAGGAGATTAATCCGCCATATATTTCTGAAGAGGGGAAAACAAATCCGCGGCGTTTGCACAGGGAAACGATTTTATCCATTTGATCATTTGAATTTTTATTTGCGCACATAATGTCCGGGTACTTTCTATTTTGTAGTCATGTTTTATTTCTCAAGCTTCCTTAGAAACTCGATCGATTTCAAATCCAGTTTATAACCTGTTTGAAAACTGGCAAATTTAGTCAATACCTCCAGAAGTCCGGTGGCTCTTTGGTAGCCTATCATCAGGCCGAGCGCTTTGCTGAGCGAAAGCCGCTGTAATTCCACCAGATTAAAATACTCATCCGGAAGGAGTGGAATATAATATTCTCCTGCTTTTTGGCAAGCATTACATACAACCCCACCCCGTTCCGGTGAAAAGGTGACCTTGTCACCATCTTTTTGCATTCCCTCAATCTTTTTAGAACAGATTACACAATTGCTGAGGGCAGGGTGATAACCAAGGTATGATAACAAATGAATAAAAAAAGTTAGAAAAGCAGTAGGAAGGGAGTGCTTGTCGCTATTTTCGATTATTTTCATAAAGGTAATAAAATAATTATACAAATCAGGCTGAACCTGTTGTTCGCTGAGCAGCGTATAGAGGAGTTCACAGGCAGCGGAACCATAAGCCAGGCGTCCCAATGATCCCTCTTTATCAAGGGAGAAAGTCTCTAAAACAGTTATATCAGAGATATAGCCGTTAGTCTCTTTTTGAGAGCTGTAATAAGTAATCTCAAGCCGGGCAAATTGGATTAAACGCCCCCGTTTGGAGTTAATCCGCCGCCCTCCTTTATCAACAAGAGCCAGCCGACCCTGGTCTTTTGAGAAAAAAACAACCGTTCGGGAAGATTCCGACCAGTTAAAGAATTTGAGGATTACTGCTTCCGTAATTTCGAGGGACATGACAGCTCATTGGCCGCGATAGCGGTAAATAGTTTCATTGGGGCGAACCATGCGATATTTGGTGCGGGCAATATATTCAATATACCCCGGATCACTTTCCAGGAGTCTGCGGGTTCGATCAGTATCGATAAGTTCCGAAGTTAAGCATCGGTTAGTTTCGATTAGGGAGTGTTTCTGCATTTCAAGTCTGATAATGCGGGGAATGCCGTAAGTGCCGCTCATGAGTGAATAAGCAAATATAACACCAACCACCCAAAAGCTGATTTTAACGAATTTACGCCTGAATCTTGAGTCGCTGTCACTCAGACGATGAATAAAATTATCAGCCAATGGAGCGAATATTGATCGCTTATTTTTTATTCTATGCGGCATTCTTTATGATTAAGATTTTTTATCTGAATTGGCAAGTTTTAAATGAATGAATTTCTTAAAGATTTGGTTTAATCTTTGGCTCTATGACAAGGGCTGTTCAAAATTTGAGCAGGCTTGTTTTTTTGGGAATAGGCTCAAAGACACGCTCAAATTACCGATAATCTGGGTAATCAGTAACTTCGGAAGGATTGCGGTTTTGTAATGGCAAAAATTGATCAACTTCTTGAAATTGTTAAAAAAGCTGATGCTTCCGATCTGCATTTATCTGTGGGGAGCGTCCCTTTAATTCGGATAAATGGGAATTTGGAAAAAACACGACACAAAAAACTCAGTCCTGATCATATCAAATCTCTGGTATATGAAATACTCAGCGATGACCAAATCCGCCGCTTTGAAAAAGAGGGGGATCTGGATGTGTCTTATGGAGTGCACGATGTTGCCCGATTTCGAATAAATATATATCAGACTTATTCTGGTTTAACAGCCTCGATAAGGCTGATTCCCGATAATGTGAATGATCTGGCTTCGCTTGGTTTCTCTGAGAATGTATCATCTTTAGTAGAGAATAAATCCGGTTTGCTTCTTGTTACCGGTCCGACCAATTCCGGCAAGACTACCACATTGTCAGCTATGATTGATCATATAAATACCAACTTTTCACGCCATATTATAACTCTGGAAGATCCTATCGAGTATGTTCATACTGATAAAAATTCGCTTGTATCACAAAGACAGATTGGCCTCCATTCAAAATCATTTGCCAGTGCTTTGAGAGCAGCCCTCAGGGAAGATCCTGATGTTATCATGGTTGGCGAACTTAGAGATATTGAGACTATTTCTTTAACTGTAACCGCCGCCGAAGTTGGCTTGTTGGTACTTGGAACTTTGCATACTCAGTCTTCATCATCGACGATTGACCGTATTATAGATGTTTTTCCGGTCGATCAGCAGCAGCAAATTAGGATTATGTTAGCTGACAGCCTTATTGGTGTTGTATCGCAGCAACTTTTAAAGAGAGCTGATGGCTCTGGCCGAATTGTAGCATATGAACTGATGAATTCTTCAGGGGCAATTTCAAACCTGATCAGGGAAGCCAAGACTTTTCAAATTCCATCGATTATTCAATCAAGCCGAAAACAGGGGATGCGCTTAATGGATAACCATTTGAAAGCTCTTGTTGATTCAGGAATTATAACACCGACCGAAGCAATAAAAGCGGCTGTTGATCCTTCACCATTTTATGAAAAAGCCGAGACAACCATTGATAAACTGGTGGAAACAGTATGAGTAAAAGAATATGCACCATGCGTCTGGATGAAATACTGATCAAAGAGGGACTGGTAACAGAATCGCAGGTTAAAGAAGCTCTTCTGCGCCAGAAAGCACACGGGGGAAAATTTGGTTCGCAACTTCTTTATCATAGATATATTGATGAATCCGGCCTTGTGAAGGCGTTGACGATGCAGTTTGGTTGTGAAGGGGTTATTTTATCCAAACTGGAAATTCCCGATATTATTCTTAATTTTATCCCTAAAAAAGTGGCTCTTGTCAGGAAAGTCATTCCTTTTGATTATAATCCTGAAAAGAATATTTTGAAAGTTGCCTGTGAGGATCCCTGCGATACAAATCTTTTGAATGAATTGGAATTTATTGCTCGCGGTAAAGTTATAAAATTATATGTAGCCGCTGAACTGGTTTTGAATACGGTCATAGCAAAATATTATTTAGGAAGGGACCTCTCTCTCGATGATAATCTTCTTTTGGAAATACCTGAAGAAGCAACTGAGACCGGTAGAGTTAAGGTTATTACCGATTTTGAAAATAAAGATAAATCTATTTCTAATTTTGTCGGTGAGGTTCTTCTTGTCACTGATGAAGAATTCTCAGCCCCTTTAATGCAGGGTATCTTAGAACGGGAAAATTATCAGGTTACAATAACCGATTCTGCCGATGATGCTATCGATATTATCGGTGATAAGCAGTTTCATACTGTCTTTATAAAAGATACGGTAGCGGGTGATTATATTGATCTGATTGACCGTCTGAGAAAGACGTCACCCCGGACTATCGTGAGATATTATGAATCGGCCGCTAATCTTCTGGTTAATGATGAAGACATTTCGACGGAGGAAGAATTATTACTAAAAAATTTGAATCTATTTACCTCGCTATTATCTGCTAAAGAAAAATTATCGACCAATCATAGCAGCATCGTTGGCCAGTATGTGGAAAAACTCTGTAAGCAGATGGGGCTTCCACCTAAAGAACGAATTAAAATAACCAATGCCGGGTATCTCCATGATCTTGCAAAATTCTATTATTCATCAGATGACACCAATAAAGATCCCCGGGAGACCATTTGCTACACGGTGAAATTACTGAAGTCGCTTAATTATTCTCCGATAATCATTGAAATGTTAAAATGTATGTACAAGGACCTTGGCGGTAAATTTACCAAACGGCTTCCAATCGAAGCTCTGGGTGGAAATATATTGACGATGATTGATCTTTTTTGTGATAATATTCCCAATGGTGATAAAATCAGCCTGGATAAATTTGACGCCATTAAAAGAAAATTCCGTGATTTAACCGGCAAGCTCTTTTTGCGCGAGGTGGTGGAATCCTTTATCGTGATGATGCAGGAACAGATCTTAACCGGTACGGCATCGGACAGCAGCTGCCAGGTAATGATTTATTCTCTCGATCCGGGTATTGCTTATCCCCTTGAACTGCGTGTCAAGAACGAAGGCTTCAGATCTCTAATTCAAACCACTCCGGAATCATTCGTTGAACTTTATGAGCGCAGCAAACCGGATATAATAATCCTGATGCTTCCCAGCGACACCAGCAATGTCCACGCTACGGCGAACGATTTGATATCAAGAGGGATTGATTTTAAGGAAAGCCCAACTTTTATTCTCAGCGATTTCCCGACAACTTCTCATGTGACGGAATTGTTTGATAAAGGTATCGAAGATGTAATCGACATTGATTCCAATCTTGATCTCCTTATTGTTAAGATGAAAAAGATCAGGACCTTTATTGAAGAAAAACGTCAGTTGGATGAAGCCGCAAAGCAATCATCAAGAACCAATGGCCGCCTTGCGGATATGAATTTGATAGATCTTCTTCAGGCGCTTGGCCCAAGCCAGAAAACGGCTAAAATTACCCTGACTTCAAATAATGATCCGGCTCATGAGATGGAAATTTATCTGAATAAGGGGCAGATTGCTTATGCCAAATATAAAGGTGATACCGGAGCTGAAGCAATATATGGAGCATTGGGCTGGACTGATGGGGTTTGGGTTGTTGAACCAATCCTGGAAAACAATTTGCCGGAACCAAATAATAATCGTTCAAATGAGACAATAATGATGGAAGGCTGCCGCCTCTTGGATGAAAAGGTCAGGGCTGGCAATTTATTTTAATTAAATTTTTTCAATTGAAAATTTAGGGTGTTTGTAAGAACCGGATTTTGCTTTGCTGAATCCGGTTTTTTAATGGACATAAAGATAAAATATGCTATATTGAAATGGTCTATAACAATAAATTTCCGGTTTAGAGAACCAGTAAATTTTATCGGATAATGATTTTGGATCATTCTTGGTACTTCTTTTTTGAAAGCGTAATTAATGAAAGGAAAGTCAGATGTTGTCATGGTTCAGACTCTTTCGTAATAGTTTCTGTACGGGTTTATCCTGTTGTATTTTTATTTTCTGTATTACAATTTTTACTGTTTCATCATACGGTCAATTGACCGATGACGATATTGCCGCCCTAAAAATACAGGGGGAGGAAGAGGGCTGGACATTTGAAATTACTAAAAACCCTGCAACAGAATATTCATTGGATGAACTTTGCGGAGTTGTCGAACCGTCTGACTGGCGTGAAAAAGGGAGATTTGTATCTTTTGAAAATAAGTCTGACAAGGATATTCCAGCGGCATTTGACTGGCGCGAAATAGGTGGATGTACCTCCATAAAAAATCAGGGTGGATGCGGAAGCTGCTGGGCATTTTCAACCGTAGGAGCTTTGGAGTGTAATATCTTGATTCAGGATGGAACCGAAGTTGATCTCTCTGAACAGTTCCTTGTTAGTTGTAATTATAATGGCTGGGATTGCGCTGGAGGGTGGTTTGCTCATGATTATCATAAATTACGCCCTGATCCATGCGACAGTATAGGGGCTACCCTGGAGGAATATTTTCCTTATCAAGCCAGAGATTTAGCCTGTGGTTGTCCCTATCCTAAACCATACCAAATAGAAGACTGGGCTTATATCGGTTCACAATATTACATGCCCAGTGTGTCCAGTATGAAGCTGGCAATTATGGAATACGGGCCGATATCTGTTTGTGTTGCTGCCAATGGCGCCATGCAGTCTTATGGAGGTGGAATATTTAATGGTTGTGATGAAGAACATGAAATCAATCATGCCGTTGTTATCGTTGGCTGGGATGATAACCAGGCTTCCGATGGGATCTGGATCATGCGCAATTCGTGGGGAACAGGATGGGGCGAAGGGGGATATATGCGGATGCCCTACGGCTGTTCAAGGATTGGCTATGCCGCTAATTATGTAGATTATGCCGGTGGTGTTGCTTTTGAAGCGGACACACTTGCTGCATGGGTGCCATTTGACGTTGGTTTTTCAGCAATTTCCGGATTTGAAGTCATAGACTGGAATTGGGATTATGGAGATGGCGATATGGGTGTCGGCCAAAACTCAATTCATAACTATGATATTGCCGGAACTTATGATGTTACCTGCCAGATCAACACAACTGACGGAGTAAAATCAAAAACAAAATACAATTATATCATGGCGCTGGCGGATACGATGATTGTCGGATCAGGATTCTGCCCATGTGGTTATTCCACTGAAGTACCGATTCAGGTGACCAATAATGTCCCTGTTAGATATATGAAAATTCCTATAGAATATGGTGGAGATTGCAATCTTACGGTTGATTCAATTTCTACTAATGGATGTCGAACTGAATTTTTTGATAATGTGAGTATAACGCATAGTGATTCATATGGAAAAAAAATGACAGTGGTTTTATCTAATACTATTTCAAGCTCAAGCTCCTACCTACCCGTAGGGACTGGTGATGTTTTGAAGGTCTATTTCAAAATTAATGTGGGGGCTTCCTATGGACAATCAAATAGTGTCATCGTTGATGGTTATTCAAGCAATAAGCCGCTTTTAAGTTGGCCGCTTCTGGATTGGACCCCTAAAACCACCGATGGTTCAGTTTCGGTTCTGGCAGATAGGGGGGATGTTGATGGTACTTACGGCGTATTTGTTTCTGATCTTACATTTATGGTTAATTATATTTTTAAGGGGGGAGCTGCCCCGATTCCTCAGGAAACTGGTGATGTAAATTGTGATTATAATGTAAATGTAGCTGATCTTTCATATTTGGTAAATTTCCTTTTTAAAGGAGGTTCTGAACCTGATCCCTGTTTTTGATTAAAAAGATCATAAGCTATTATTACCTGGTAATATTTATTGCCAGGTATTTTTTAAATAACTACTTTTTTGTACAGCTTTATAAATATTCAATTGCAAATATTATCTTTTTGGTTAGATTGTAAGAGATGGATTTTTCTGTACCTGAGAGGTACAACATGAATCAAACTTTTCATATCGGGTGGACAGATGAAATTATCTTCAAACATCTTTGTTTTATTATTTGTTTTGTTAATCCCTTTTACTGTATTAGCAAACGAACCTCAGGAAGAAGAAGCTCTTCCAATTGGCCTGACAGCCGAGGAAATGACCCGGCTTGATGAGATCGGCCAGGGTCATCAGACAACATCACCTCCTTTTGGAGAAATTCGCAACCCGGCTGAATGGGAGCCATCCCAGGGTGTGATTATAAGATACCCGCTTGGTATTTCGGTAGCTATCGTTGCTGAAATGTCGGAAGATCTGGTGGTTACTACAATTGTCTCCAGTTCATCTTATAGCAGTTGCTATAACGCCTACGTTGCAGGCGGGGTTAACATGGCCAATACAGAATTTATTATAGCTGCTTCTAATACCTACTGGACTCGGGACTACGGGCCGTGGTTTATTTTCAATAATGGTCGAATGGGTATAGTTGATCATATTTATAACCGCCCAAGACCGGATGATGATGTAATTCCTCAGGTAATTGGGAGTACATGGGGATTATCCGTATATGGAATGGATCTGACAACCACCGGGGGCAATCATATGTCCGACGGGTTGGGAATGTCTATGTCAACCAGATTAGTATATGATGAAAATACTGGCCTTACTAACAGTCAGGTTGATTCGATTATGTTAGCCTATTTAGGGAATGACTATGAAGTTCTTGGTTATATTGAATCAGGGGGGATTCATCACATAGACTGCTGGGCTAAGTTTTTGAATCCGACCACAATTATGATTAAGGATGTTCCTACATCCAATTCAAGCTATGCTCTGTTAAATGCCCGGGCTAATTATCTTTCGCAGCAAATTTCCGCCTGGGGGAAGCCATATACTGTTGTAAGAATCTATTGTCCATCTGGAACCGCTTATACGAATTCTATTATTCTTAATGATAAAGTATTGGTGCCAATATTTAATAATGGTCAGGATAATACAGCTCTTCAAACATATGCCGATGCCATGCCCGGTTATGAAATTTTAGGCTTTACGGGCTCCTGGCTCGATGATGATGCTATCCATTGCCGAGCTATGGGAGTGCCCGATCAGGATATGCTTTTTATACATCATATCCCGGTAGTAGGTACATACAATCCAAATGATAATATTCCCATTTCAGTCCAGATAGATCCCTACTCCGATCAGGCTCTTATTAGTGACTCTTTGAAGATTATTTATAGCGTTGATGGGGGAGTATGGGAATATGCTTTGTTAAGCAGTACGGCAATTTCTGATTCATTTTATGGAGAAATACCAGCCCAGTCCGGAGCTGGCGAGGTGGCCTATTATATTCAGGCGGCTGATGAATCCGGACGAGTTGAAACGCATCCTTTTATCGGAGCACCCTGGGCTCATGTTTATAATCTGAATGTCGCACCGATGATTACAACCCTGGATTCATTCCTGGTTCAGGGGAATACATATTACAGCTATTACCCCGATTGTTATGATCCTGATGACGTCTCACATATAGTAGATTATACAAATCTACCGGTTTGGTTGAGTCTGGCCAATGATACACTCATCGGTACCGCCGCTTATGAAAGAACTGATACCGGTTTTGATGTTGAAGTTTCCGATCCGTACAGTTCCGATACGAAGCATATTAAGCTGGTTGTCTTCAAATGCGGCGATGCGGACGATAATGGAGATGATCCAAATGTTGCTGATCTCGTCTTCCTTGTTAATTATTTATTCAAAGGAGGAGCTACCCCAATTATCATTGAATCAGGAAATGTTGATGGTTTAGATGGCGCTGGCGGTCCGATTGATGTGGCTGACCTTACCTATTATGTTAATTATTTGTTTAAAGGCGGAAACGCTTTGATATGCATGCAAAACCAATAATAATATAGAGTTATGATAATAATCTAAAGGGTTGCTTTAATTGAGGCAATCCTTTTTAATTTATTATACTCAAATATTGCTCTATTATATGAATCATTATCTTCATTCCAGCGTACTCAGATTAAAAAAATGAAGGAAGGTAGAAATGCGAAATGTTTTAATGGTGTGTTCTTTACTAATGAGTTTTTTAATCTCAAGTACTGTTTTGGCCGAACTTTCTGATCCCTATGAAATTTATCTCAAACATTATGAAGCGACTGGGGGATTGGATAAGCAAAAAGCTATCCGGTCGACTATAGTCGAAGGAGAGTTGAATCTGGTGGGAACAGGCTTGAAGGGGAACTTCAAACAATGGAATGAATTACCTCTGCGGAGCCGACAGGAAGTAGATTTGACTATTATCCAACAAACAACCGGTGACAACGGAGAGAATGCCTGGTCGGTCGATCAGAATGGAAAATTACAGATCAACCGGGATGAGATTACGTTAAAGCAGCGCAAGCTTCAAAAGCTTATAGCCGAGTTTGATCACCTTAATAAAAATTCAGAGTTCATTAAGTTGGATTTTCAGGGTACGGATACGGTCGGGGATAAAAATTGTTATGTTATCAGAATGACCAACACTATTAATGATGATACCACCGTAAGCTATTTTGATAAAGAGAGTTATTATCTTTTAAAAGCAGCCTCTTATACGCCCTCCGGCCAGTCAATTTCTTTCAATAGTGATTTCCGGGAGAACGGTGGCTTAATGGTATCATATAAACAGGAAATGACGATGCTGCCGGTTAATATGACTCAGATCACTAATATCACAAAGATGGAATTTAATACTCCGATAGATCCTTCAATTTTTGAGCCGCCTGCCGAGGATGTAGAGGATTTTGTCTTTACGAATGGGAAAAGCATTGAGAATTTGAAATTCGAATTCATAGAAAATCATATCTACTTTCCGGTAACAGTTGGCGGTATAACAAGGCTTTGGGTGCTTGATTCGGGAGCCGGAGCGACCGTTGTTGAGAGCAGCTTTGCAAGAGAATTGGGTTTGGAATTGGAAGGCAAAATGAA
>CAYPUP010000034.1:0-11404 GCA_964413795.1 uncultured Ignavibacteriales bacterium | reverse complement strand
GGCTGATGAAATCATTTCTGAAACAGGCTGGGTGAAAGACCAGAGTGAGCTAAATGACCTTCAGAAAGCGGCCGATATTTCCGATCGCGCTTTTGAACTAATTCTCCCTATGATTAAACCGGGCATTAGAGAAAATGAACTTTCAGCCGAGTTGGAATACCAGATGATAATGTTAGGTTCTGAAGTGGCCGCTTTTGATACTATTTGCGCCTCAGGTTATCGTTCATCTCTCCCGCACGGAGCCGCCAGCATCAAAAAAGTTAAAAAAGGGGATTTTGTAACTTTTGACTTTGGAGCTACAGTTAATGGTTATGTCTCTGATATGACTCGTACGGTAGTTGCTGGAAAAGCAACTGACCGCCAGAAAAAGATATATAATACCGTATTAAAGGCTCAAAAAGCAGGCGTTAATAAAGTTAAAGCCGGTGTTTCAGGTAAAGCAGTTGATGAAGTTTGTCGTAATATTATTACTAAAGCAGGTTATGGCAAACAGTTTGGGCATGGAACCGGTCATGGAATAGGCTATTTTGTGCATATTGGGCCGAGATTGTCGCCATTATCTAAGGATATTCTCAAAGTGAATCAGGTTATAACGGTCGAACCGGGGATTTATATCCCCAAATGGGGCGGTGTCCGCATTGAAGACGATGTTGTTGTTACGAAAAGCGGCTGTAAAGTATTAAATAAAGCTCCAAAAAACTTGTTGGAACTCTGATATTAAAATTATATACTTTTTTAAGTGAATTGGTGCCGGTTGCCTAACAGCCGGCACAGCATATTTCTCAGTAGAGGTGTAATAGATGAATGAAGCTTATATTAAGAAATTAATTAAGTTGGTGGAAGATTCAAAAATCGAATCATTGGAGGTTTCCAGTTGGGGCCGCAAAGTACGAATTGTACAAAGGTATTGCGACTCGACAAACGGCCATAGTAGCCTACATCCAATTATCAATGAATTTACACCTCAGGCTCCACCGGCTGCAGCAGCAAGACCGGCTGCCCCCCCGCCTACTCCTGCTCCGGAAACGGATGATCTCGGGAATCTGGTTCCAATCAAATCACCGATGGTGGGCACCTTTTATGCTGCTCCCGCTCCTGATGCAGATCCTTATGTAGCTTTGAATCAGAAAATTAATATTGGGCAGGTTGTTTGTATCGTAGAAGCAATGAAACTGATGAATGAAATTGAGTCCGAAGTTAGCGGCCGCATTGCAAAGACATTAGTAAAAAATGCTGAACCGGTCGAATTTGGACAGACTCTGTTTCTTATCGAACCCGATTAATATTTTCTAATATAAACCGGAAAGGGATTTCCAAATGAATCTTAAACAGATGCTGGTGGAGATGCTCAACCGCAAAGCATCAGATTTACATATCAGGGTTGGCGTTGTTCCTCATTTGCGGGTAAATGGAAGACTGGAAAAAATTGCAACTGATCCTCTCACGATGGACATGATGGATCAGATTGTCAGCCAGATTCTTAACGAAAAGCAAAAAGAGAGGTATTTCAGAAAAAACGAAATGGATTTGGCTCTTTCGGTTGCCAAACTTGGGCGTTTTCGTATTAATCTATTTCGGCAGCGCGGAACGTGCGGTATTGCTATCAGGGCGGTTAATACAAATGTCCCCTCTTTTGAGGAATTGAGTCTTCCTCCAATCGTAAAAAAGCTCTCTCAATCAAGACGTGGTTTGATTGTACTCACCGGTACAACCGGCTCCGGTAAATCGACTTCTTTGGCCGCTATGATTGAAGAAATGAACGAAACCAGAACCGAAAATATTCTGACAGTTGAAGACCCTATTGAATATATTTACCGGGATAAAAAATCAATTATTTCACAGCGTGAAGTCGGCGGTGATACCGAAACATTCTCATCAGCTCTACGACATGCCTTCCGCCAGGATCCTGATGTGATCTTAATAGGTGAAATCCGAGATCTGGAAACTATGTCGATTGCTCTTACTGCCGCTGACACCGGCCATCTGGTTCTTACTACTCTGCACACTATGGATGCCGTTGAAACTATCAGTCGTATTGTTTCCTTCTTCCCGCCACATCAACATCAGCAGATAAGGCTTCTTTTGGCTGGTACTCTGGAAGCTATTATCTGCCAGCGATTACTCCCCCGCAATGATAAACCCGGTCGAGTTCCGGCAGTTGAAGTTTTGCTTAGTACGGCTGCTATCAGGGAATGTATCATGGACCCCGAAAAATGGACTGAGATTGTAGAACTAATCGAAGGGGGTGCCGTCCAATATGGAATGCAGACATTCGATCAGGCAATTATGAGGCTGTATAAACAAGGGGTGATTTCTTATGATACAGCTGTTGCCAATGCTACCAATCCTGATGATTTCGATTTGCGCGTAAAAGGAATTACCGGAACCTCCGATCGCTGGGAAGAGGATATTGCCAAGTCAGATAAATCAGATTCCTCCAACTCGGGTGGATTTAATAAATACTAAGGAATTGATTAATTATTTATCAAAAATTTCCCTTAAATCATTTTTAGGAAGTTTCTTGTCGAATTCCGTAAATCTTTGTGGTTTATCGAGTTATTGATTTTTTAAAATATTTCTCATTTCAGTTGTATAATTGTCCGACATCCTTTTGTGTTGTCACTATCTGTTATTTGTAGTATATTTATTACTTATGCTGAAACCGTTTTGTTATTGAAACGGTTTCTTATTAGAAGGAAGGTATTTTTGTTTGATAAAGTATTAATAGCCAATCGGGGCGAAATAGCTCTTAGAATAATAAGAGCCTGTCGTGAGTTAGGGCTTAAAACAGTGGCTGTCTACAGTGAAGCAGATGCTGAAGCTCTTCATGTTCGTTTTGCCGATGAAGATGTATGTATCGGACCGGCTCCGGCTAACCTATCTTATCTCGATTATAAGCGCATTATAGCTGCTGCCGAAGTAACCAATGCCGGAGCTATACATCCCGGTTACGGTTTCCTTGCAGAAAATGCTGATTTTGCTGAAATCTGTGAATCATGCGGTTTAACGTTTATAGGACCAACACCGGATCAAATCAGAAATCTCGGAGACAAAATTAAGGCTAAGAATTTAATGAAGAATGCCGGTGTCCCGGTAATTCCTGGTTCGGAAGGTATTGTTGGTTCTTTTCAGGAAGCAGCGAAACTGGCTATAGAAATTGAGTATCCGGTTATTCTCAAAGCTGTAGCCGGTGGTGGGGGTAAAGGGATGCGTTACTGCCGTGATGTTGCTGAACTTGAAAGAGGATTCCATCTCGCATCAGCCGAAGCAAGCAATGCTTTCGGAAATCCTGATCTTTATCTCGAAAAGGTTGTTCTCAAACCGCATCACGTGGAGATTCAGCTTATTGGTGATCAACATGGCAATTTTTTCCATTTTGGCGAAAGAGACTGTTCCATTCAAAGACGCCATCAGAAACTGATCGAAGAGACTCCATCCCCCTTGATGACGGAGGACCTCCGCTGGAGAATGGGTGAAGCTGCTTTAAATAGCGCCAGAATGGTTAACTACCGCGGGGTGGGAACGATTGAATTTCTGGTTGATAGTAATCTCAATTACTACTTCATGGAAATGAATACCCGCATCCAGGTGGAGCATCCTGTGACTGAAGAGGCATATGAAGTTGACTTGGTTAAAGATCAGCTGCGGGTAGCTATGGGTGAAAAACTAACCTACAAACAGGAAGATTTAAAGCCTAAATGGGCTGTGATTGAATGCCGTATTAATGCCGAGGATGTCGAGCATGATTTTCGGCCAACTCCGGGTAAAATAACAGCTCTGCATATTCCTGGCGGTCCCGGTGTGCGTGTTGACCGAGCGGTTTATACATCCTATATGATACCCCCTTACTATGATTCCATGATTGCCAAGTTGATTGTCAAGGCTCGCACCCGCGAGGAAGCTTTGATAAAAATGCGCTATTGTCTTGATGAATTTATCGTGGAAGGAGTTCCTACTACTGTTCCTTTTCATCAGGATATTTTCAGGCATCCGGAGTTTATCGCCGGAAATTATGACAATACTTTTCTTGAAACCAAATTTGATGAAATACATGATTTGAGAATGAAAGAGCAAGTTCAACTAACAATAAAACGCCCTGCTGAAGAAATTATAGATGACAAAGTAGTTGTCGCTGTCGGCAGTGAAGAAAATGAAAAATAATTATGGAGGGACATGTGAACGTACCTGAAGGATTGAAATATACCGAAGAACATGAATGGGTCAGGGTTGAAGGAAATATCGGTACCATTGGAATTACCGATCATGCCCAGTCAGAACTTGGCGACTTAACTTATGTAGAGTTACCGCAAATTGGAGATGAATTCTCAAAAGGGGATTCTGTTGGCGGCGTCGAATCGATGAAAACCTATCAGGATCTGTACACCCCAGTTTCAGGAAAAGTTGTTGAAGTAAATAAAGCTTTTCTGAATGAAGATGGCGGTGAAGAGGACAATCCATTTGAGATGGTTAAAAATGATCCCTATGGCAAGGGCTGGATGCTTAAAATTGAATTAAGCGATCCTTCCGAGCTTGACACTTTGATGGATGCAAAAGCATATAAAGGAATTATATAGTTTTTTGCAAACAGTTATAAACAACTTTAATAAAAGAAAAAAATAGATGTCTTATATTCCCAATACTGATGATGACCGCAGGAAAATGCTCAATAGAATCGGGGTTAGCAGTATCGAAGATCTGCTCGATACTATTCCCGATGAACTGCGCCTGAAAAAACCGCTCGATATACCAAAATTGTCCGAGCTGGAATTGCTGCGGGAAATCGATGAATTAGCCCATCAGAATAAAGAAGATATGATCTGTTTTGCCGGTGGTGGAGTTTATGACCATTTCATTCCCTCGGCTGTAGGGACAATTTTATCCAGGCCTGAATTTGCCACTGCCTACACTCCCTATCAGCCGGAAGTATCCCAGGGAACATTGCAGGTAATATATGAATTCCAGACACATATCTGCCGTTTGACCGGGATGGATGTAGCTAATGCCTCCATGTACGATGGAGCTTCAGCTGCAGCGGAAGCCATTGTCTTGGCCGTCAAATCAACCCGGCGTAATAGAGTGGCTATCTCTGAGACAGTCAGCCCGATGATCAGGGAAGTTATCAGTACCTATTTAAGCGGAACTGATATTGAACAGATTATCCTGCCCATGAAAAATGGTCGGGTTGATCAAAATGAAATTTCAGCCCTGGATAATTCTATTGCCTGTGTTTTGATTGCCCAGCCTAATTTCTTCGGATGTCTTGAAGAGATAGAGAATATAGAAGAAAAAATTCATTCAATCGGCGGCTTACTAATAATGTCGGTTGATCCAATCGCCCAGGCATTATTGAAAACACCG
The DNA here is from genome assembly GCA_964413795.1 of uncultured Ignavibacteriales bacterium. GTDB lineage: Bacteria > Zixibacteria > MSB-5A5 > GN15 > FEB-12 > DAOWMZ01. Next base: position 6,046 of record CAYPUP010000034.1, on the reverse strand, counting down.
GGTGAATATAAAGCTGATATTGCCGTTGGTGAGGGACAACCATTAGGGATACCGTTATCCTATGGCGGCCCCCTTCTGGGCTTTTTTGCCGCCAGCACCAAGTTGATGCGCAATCTTCCGGGGCGTATTGCCGGACGCACCCAGGATATCGAAGGAAAAACCGGCTATACTCTTATATTACAAACGCGTGAACAGCATATCCGACGTGAAAAAGCAACCTCAAATATTTGTACCAATCAGGCTTTATGTGCCACAACAGCAACGGTCTATATGACCCTTATGGGAAAAGCCGGCCTCAGAAAAGCGGCTCTTTTATCTGCAGAAAAAGCGCAACAGGCAGCAAAAAAGATTAATGAAATCGATGGTTTTAGTCTTTATTTTGACCATCCCTTTGTACGTGAGTTTGCCGTTAAAACTCCCAAACCGGCTTCTCAAATTATAGAAAACCTTCTCGAACATCAGATCCTGGCCGGCATAGATGCCAGTAGATGGTATAGAGGGTACGAAAATTGTCTGATAATGGCCTTTACTGAAAAAAGATCGATTGAAGATATTGAATGTTTTATTAATAGCCTGAAGGAGTTATCCGCAAATGGCGTTTTGTCCCGAATGTAATATGGAATTGGAAGGCGATCCATCCCATTGCTATCTTTGTGGTCATTCATTAAAAGATGATCAGGGGATGGATGAATGGATTGTAATCGGGACGGTAGAAAATAAAATTATGGCTGATTTTGTTAAAGAGACCCTCAAATCAGAAAAAATTCCAGCAGTTGTTTTATCTCGTTCAGGTTTTTTTGGTGATGCCGGACTTCCCCTAAACCCGATTTATACGACCGGTGATGCCTCCTTTGAAATTTCAGTACCTGAGAGTTACAGCTCCGATGCTACCGATTTGCTTGATATGACACTGGGGGAGAAGTGGCATAAGAAGGAAGGCCAATGATGTCATTTTGTCCTGAATGCCGTTATGAATACGAGCCCGGAATTATAAAATGTCCGGATTGTAATGTTGAGTTGGTGGATGTTTTGCCGACACCGGTGGTTTCGGCTGCGATCGCGCCGGATGAAAGCTGGATTCCAGCCGGACTGGTAAATTCTCAAATAAAATCCGATCTGGCCAAAGGGGCGCTCGATTCAAATAATATTCCTTCGGTTATACTATCTTCGGTATTTAATGCTTATGGCAAAAATTTGGATTTTAGCGGCGGCGTTTCATTATCAGCCAGTGAAGGAAATATCGTTCTGGTTCCGAAGGAATTTAAGGAAGAGGCTTTGTTTATACTGGAGGCAGTTTTAGGTGATGACCTTATACAACCGGGAAATCATTGATTTCTTTTTTTAGGGAGACAACATGAAAAAAATTTTGTTAACAATTGGAATATTACTGCTTTTCATAACATCAGTAGTAATTGCAGATGATGAAACTGTTGCAACGGCCGAAACACCCGAGGCTGCTAAAAGACCGCTTGCGCCGCATTTTACTTCATTGGATGATGCATTAGCTGCCAGAAGTGATGACCGCAACTACCTGATAGATTTTTACACCGATTGGTGTGTCTATTGCAAAATGCTCGACACGCTGGTTTTTAATCAACAGGCAATGATCGATTATTTTACAAATGAAATGACTATGGTAAAAGTAAATGCTGAAGTTGATACTCTATTAGCTCAGAAGTATCATGTGTCAGGTTATCCTACCGCAGTTTTAATTCATAAAGACGGTTCTGAAATTGATCGTATTGTTGGTTATGCTGAAACAGAAGAATACCTGCAAAGGTTGAAAGATTATCAGCTGGGGATAGGTACTCTTGATGATCTTCTTATAAAGATCGAAAAAAAGTTTGAACGTGAGATGGCATTTGAAATTGCTGATAAATACAAATATCGCGGCGGTCTGGATGAAGCCAAAATGTGGTTTACCAAAGTTATGACTTCCGGTGAGCCGTCTGATTCATTAACTGCTGAATCGAGAATGTCTCTGGCTGATATGTCCCTCCGAGCCAAAGATTATGATGATGCTCTGAAAGGATTCACTGCCTTAGCTGCCGATTTTAAAGGCAAGCCAACTGGTGAAACAGCTGAAATTTACCGCGCTATCGTTTTCAGACGGCAAGGAGATACATTGCAAGCGATAGGTGCTTTCGAACAGTTTATTGCTGATCATCCGGAATCGGAAGATGCCGAGTATGCTCAATCACAAATTAAAAAATTAAAAGGTGAAGAAGAACACACAGAAGAGAATTAATACTCTCTTTTTCAGGGATGGAATCAATGACTGAAAATAAAAACATCTATGAAAAATCTGTATCGGGTAGGAAAGGATTTACTCTTCCCGAACTGCAGAAATCTGAAAAAGAAATTTTGTCTGGAATACCGGAGAAATTTCTTCGTAAAGAATCCGCCCCTCTGCCAGAGGTTTCCGAGGGGGAGGCAATGCGCCATTTTATCGGATTATCGGTTAAGAACCACCATATTGATAAAGGTTTTTATCCTCTTGGTTCATGTACCATGAAATATAATCCCAAGCTTAATGACGTGGCGGCATCATTGCCCGGTTTTAAGCAGCTGCATCCCCTTGTCCCTAATAATTATTCAACCGGGATATTGACTCTGTTGTGGGATTTGAAACAATTCCTCAGTGAAGTTTCCGGATTTCCATCGGTTTCTCTGCAGCCGTCGGCGGGTGCTCAGGGAGAACTTGCCGGTCTGTTGATTATGAGAGCCTATCATTTGGATAAAGGAAATAAACGCTCGAAAATTATTATTCCCGATTCTGCACATGGAACCAATCCAGCTTCAGTTACATCAGTCGGTTATGAAACAGTGATGGTAAAATCAAATTCCAAAGGAGTTATCGAACCGGAGGCTGTCGCCGAGGTTATGAATGACGATATAGCCGGAATGATGATGACCAATCCCAATACTCTGGGAATTTTTGAAACCAATATCAAAAAGATTGCTGAAATAATTCATAAGCATGATGGCCTGATGTATATGGATGGGGCTAACCTTAATGCTCATATGGGAATTTTCCGCCCCGGTGATGTCGGTTTTGATATTATGCATTTTAACCTGCATAAAACATTTTCAACTCCTCATGGTGGTGGTGGACCCGGTGCGGGAGCTGTAGGAGTTATAGAAAAGTTGGATCAATTTCTGCCGTTCCCGGTATTGGTAAAAGATAACAAAGGTAATCTTATTTTTGATTGTGATCGGAAAAAATCAATTGGCCGTCTTCATAATTTTTATGGCAATGTCGGGATTGGTATTCGGGCTTATGCTTATATAAGGTCATTAGGCGGTGCTGGCTTGAAAGATGTCAGCGAAAATGCCGTGCTGAACGCCAATTATCTTAAAGAACTGGTTCGGGATGAATTTGAACTCCCCTACGATGTCCATTGTATGCACGAGTTTGTAATTTCCGGAAATCGCCAGAAAGAATTGGGTGTGAGAACAGCCAGCATTTCCAAGCGGCTATTGGATTTTGGAGTCCACTCACCTACCAATTATTTCCCTCTTATTGTCCCCGAAGCACTGATGATTGAACCGACTGAGACCGAAAGCAAAGAGACGCTTGATAATTTTGCTTCAATATTGAATCAGATTGCTGTAGAAGTTAGAGAAAACCCCGAAATTGTAAACAGTGCTCCGCATAATACCCCAGTCAGGCGGCTCGATGAAGTCAATGCTACCCGCAAGCCGGATATTTGTTATACGGAATAAAACAATCTTCTTGTAATTTGAAGCCGATGTCCTTTTCATTGGGCATCGGTTTTTTATTATGATAAGTTTTAAAAATGTAACATACAAGTATGCCAATGATCCGACCCCGGCAGTAAAAAATCTCTCTTTTGATATCAACAGCGGGGAGTCGCTCTGTCTTATGGGGGCTAATGGATCAGGTAAAACTACTCTGGCTCGGTTGATTGCCGGACTAATTAAACCCTTTCGCGGTCGGATAGATATCGGTCATAATGGCAACACCAGAGTCGGCATTTTATTTCAGAATCCCGACAATCAAATGGTGGCGGTAACGGTCGAAAAAGAGATCGCCTTTGCTCTGGAAAATCAGAACGTCCCTCTTAAAGAAATGGAAACAAGGATTACCCAAACCCTGGAACGGTTTTCCATCACTCATCTCAGGAAAAAACTAAACTCGGAATTATCAGGCGGGGAAAAACAAAGAGTGGCGCTGGCGTCGGTGATGATCGCTGAACCTTCAATTTTGTTATTGGATGAGCCGGATTCATTTTTAGATCAGGAAGGAAGATTTGTTTTAAGAGCCGAACTTAAGAAGTTAAGAGAATCAGCCCCGGATATGATTCAGATTCATATATCTCAGTATCCCTTCACGGCATTAAATTATGATCGCCTTCTAATTATTCATCAGGGGGAGATAATTGCCGATAACATGCCGAAAGTTATTTTTGAGAATGAAAAATTATGTAATATGGCAAAGTTGTTTTATAATCCAGACCTGACTGATCAAATTAAATTTCCAGAATTTTATTCCCAAAAGACAAATAATAACAATGACTATATCAAGAGAATTGAGTTGAAAAATATCTGCTATTCATATCATGATGAACCTGTCCCAATAATAAAAAACCTTAATTTATCAATATTAGTCGGTCAGGTGCTTGGGGTGGCTGGCAGTTCCGGGACGGGGAAAAGTACTTTGGGGTTAATGCTCTGCGGCTTGATTAATCCAACTAACGGAGAGATCGCCTACTATAATAATAATGGCGAGGTAGTTATAACTGATGAAATAGCTGGAAAGGTTTCGGCGGTTTTGCAGCAACCGGAGAGACAATTCTTTTTATCGACCTGTTCCGAGGAGATAGAATTTGGTCCGGCCAATTTTGCACATCCCTTAAGTACCGTTGAAGTTTCCTCTCTTCTGGATATGGTTGGATTAAAAGCGGAAATTTTTAGAAACAGAGATCCTTTTCAATTATCCGGAGGAGAAAAGCGTCGTTTGGCTTTTGCCTCGATTTTATCGATGATTCCCGGGATTATTGTCTTTGATGAACCGACTTGTGGACTTGATCAGGAAGGGGTGGGAAGGTTTGTTGCACTGGCTAATTTTTTAAAAAAGATGGGTATCGGGATTGTGATTATTTCCCATGATGGCGATCTTCTCCGGACGTTATCGGATAACGTCCTTTTGATGGACAAGGAATCAAGACATAGCCTTATGACGACTGATAAATTTTTTAATGATTCAAAATTAGCTGCTATTATTTCCCCTTTGACCTGGTCAGCCAGTTATTTTAAATAAATTTTTAACTATTTTTAAACAGCTTCTTGACTCTGCAAAATAATCATTTATAATCAGTTTCAAACTCCAAAAGGGGTTAAGAACTAAACTGCAATTCCTTTTAAAGTGATCCGGTGAGATCCTAAAGGGTACTGTTAATGAAATGTAATCATACGACCAAATTGTGTATTCCAAATATCGTACGGGTTTTATATAAGCCCTTACCTGTAAAAAATATTTCATAGAATAAGGGAGGATTCCTTGCCAACTAATAAGGATTTAATGCTTGATAACAAAAAAATTAAACGTGCCCTGACCCGAATTGCTCATGAAATTCTGGAGCATAATTCAGGGGCGGAATCACTTGTTATCATTGGGATTGTAACCCGAGGTGTCTTTCTGGCGCAAAGGATTGCCCGGATTATTGAAGAACTCGAAACCATTAAAGTCCCGGTCGGTTTAATGGATATAAGCCTGTACCGCGATGATGTCCACTCCAAACTTGACCAGCCGGTTATCCAACGGACAGAGATTCTTTTTGATATAAAGGATCGCAATGTGATCCTTGTCGATGATGTGCTCTATACCGGACGGACAATTCGGGCGGCATTGAATCAGATCAATGATTTCGGCCGTCCCCGTACGATCCAATTAGCCGCATTAGTAGATCGCGGCCACAGAGAACTACCTATCAAGGCTGATTATGTCGGTATAAATATCCCAACGGCTAAAACAGATCAAGTCGTTTTGGAAGTATCTGAAAAAGAGGGTTCCGATTCAGTA
>CAYPUP010000033.1:0-11407 GCA_964413795.1 uncultured Ignavibacteriales bacterium | reverse complement strand
TGAATGAGGTGCCCTTTTTCAATTAAGGGAGTTTAAAATGAGAAGAATAGGATGCTTTTCCGCTGCTTTCATCGTGGTTGTCGTTTTGATATGGCCTTGTTATATGGAAGCCAGCGGATTAAAGACCGGGTTGGGTGAAGTTGTAATTGAAAATCTGCAAATAGGTCAGACATACAACCTAACAAAATTAGCCAACCTCAAATTAGTTGTGACTAACACCAGTTACAATACAGTTGATTTGCAAATGGATGTATTATTACCGGATCTCAATCAACTACGACAGGAAGCAGAACCGCTACCTGATAAATCATGGGTAAAACTAAGTCAGGATCTCTTTAAAGTTGATCCTAATCAAAAGGCCAATACAGATATTATCATCAGTATCCCTGATGATGATCAATACCTGGATAAAAAATACCAGTTTATAATCTGGTCTCATACTTTGGGTGAGGGGGGCATGAACATGGCCGTTGGCCTTAACAGCCGCATAATTTTTACAACGGATAAAGTAAAAGCAAGTCATAGCGAGAGTTTTAACCAATCAGATGCAAGCGTAGATTTCACATTAAAACCCGAAGAGATACATCTGGACAATATCGAGCTGGATAAAATCTATGATTTAGAAAACAATTCAGGCTCGATTTTGACTATTACAAATCCAAGTATGAGAGAAAAGAAATTTAGAATACTAAGCCAAACTGTTGAAAATTCGTTAGCGACGCTTACAGGCGGATATTCTGACGCACCGGACACATCTTACCTGAAATTTAGCGAGAATGAATTTGTTCTTCCAGCTCAGGGAACCAGAGATATTAGTATGTTCCTGAAGTTCCCGCCTAATAAGGAATACTCAGGTAAAAAGTACATGTTCATTATTCATGCTTACACAATAGATGAGAATATCAGCACCGGTGTTTATTCACGCTTATACGTGTCCGTTAAATAAAAAGACAGAAAGATTGTGATGCGTTATTTCTTTGTCTCAGCAATAATAGTCGTTCTGATATTATTCTCAGGATTTTTCTTATTTTCAACAGATACTATCAAGGCCGAATCTTCTGATATATCAAATAAAGTATCTGATGAATTTACCTCTCTGTCAAATAATGCCAAAAGACTTATTGGACTTGAGTCGAATAAAGTAAACTCAGTCGGTTCTTCAGTAATAGTAACTGTAACAGTAACCAACATTATAGAACCAACTATTCCTTCTGAATTCTCTCTTTCACAAAATTATCCTAACCCCTTCAATATGTCTACCACAATAGAGTATGGTCTCCCCGAACAGAGCCAGGTATCGATTACAGTATACAATATTCTTGGTCAGGAAGTATCAACCCTTGTCGATGGAATTAAACCAGCCGGGCTTTATCAGACTCAATGGGACGGAACAAATTCACACGGCAATACTGTAGCTACTGGTGTTTATATGTATCGTATTGAAACCAGTAATTATATAAAAACCAAAAAGATGTTGTTGGTAAAATAATAATAATACAATATTTATTTTTTTAAAGCCGCCTTTTTATTAAAGGTGGTTTTTTATAATTCGAAAAGTGTAATAGTTTTTACAAGTTTAGCGGCCGTTGTCAATCAACTGGCGCACATTATGCTTTTTTCTATAGGCTCTGATCAGGTATACGAATATAATCCCCACTCCTACAGTACCGCTGGCAAATAGCAGCCCCTTGCTTATCAGGGATAGATTATCAATAGCAGCTTCACTTAATACTAAATAATTCAATTTATTCAGGTAGACCGGGATGATTACAGCTCTGCTTAAAACACATAATAAAATAATCAGAGCCGTTATTAAGCGGATGATTTTCTCCTTGACGACTTTTGAACCGTAAGCTCCTATATAGATACCTGATAAAGAGCCTAAATATAAAAGTAATACCAGTCTTAAATCGACATATCCACTCCAGGCATAATTGAGCGCTCCCCAGGCACCCATGAATATTGCCAGAAAAAGTTCAGTTCCGGCGGCAACTACGGATGGGATACCAAAAATATAAATCATAACCGGCACTCCGAAAAATCCCCCTATCCCAATAGATCCGGCCAGAAATCCAGTCAATAAACCAACTAAAGCAACCAACCAGAATGAAAGAGTAACATCGGCGGTTTTAAAATAAATCATGGGGGGAATATTCAGCATACTAATCTTTTCAGTAATGCCGATCGATTTTTGAGTTCTTAATTGTTTATAGCGAAGGGCATCAATCAGCATCGGAATTGAAATTATTGAAAGAACAACGACATAAAGAAGTGAGATATATAAATCACCACCGAATTTTGTATCACCTTTCTGATCCATTACTGCGAACCATTGGTTTATTTCTACTGCCGCCCTGATTCCTATCGTTGCCGTAATCAACATAAAGAAGCCCAGCTTCCTATCAACATGACCCATTTCGGCATGTTTTTTTGAACCCATAATTGATTTTCCGAACTTATGGGCAATATTAGTACCAACCGCCATTACTCCCGGAACTCCCAGATTCATCATCCCCGGAGTCATTATAAATGCTCCCCCGGTACCGATAAAGCCGCTGACAACACCACCGATAAATCCTAAAAATATTACTTCAAGGACGGTCTGGATATCAAGAGTTATGAATAATTCACTAACAGGCATTTTATATTTCCATAAAATAGTTTTCGTAATCAGTCAATATGCAGCCATTTCAGAATATATCCGGTAAATGTTCCATATATATATGCAAAAAGAGGAGTCACCGACATGACAATTAGAACAATAAATCCTTTGGATATTATAGGAGAAAAATTATGCAAAGTATCTATAGTTGTTTTATAAAACAAAATAACAAGTGAAATTAAGACTACTGCCATAAATAATAAAGAGAAGGTTTTAAAAATCAATTTTTTTGTGAATTTGAATTTTTCTTTGATTTCGTTTGCTTCAATTATAGGGATGTTCACATTCTCACTCAATAGTGTTTTTAAGTCGTTTATAAATCTTTTCCTGATATTTTCAGACCGTTCCATAAACATGCTTCCGATCACAACCAATTTATAGTCGGGCCTACGCTGCAGAATGCGAACCAGAGTCCAGGGTGTTGCATAAATATGATTGGAACCGCCGCAGCATTCGGCATTTCTCAGATGTTCAAGACAATACGCCAATCCCACTTCTTTATTGTTTATATCAGACGATTTATCTGGTTTTTTAAAATTATTAAGGGAGTGGTTATTAGCTTCGACTAATTCTCTTTCATTTAATGCCGCCGGCATCGATACCAACTCTACTGCCCAACTGCGTTTTTGTGCCATTTTAATGGTATTTCGAAACCCTTCGGAATTGGGATCAAATCTTTCACCGATGTATAATATGTTTTCAAGTGCGACAGTAATATGAATATCGTTTATACCCTCAATTCCCGTTAAAACATCAGGAGCATAAGCCAGATACTCAGCAAATCGTGGTTCTGCTGTAACCTGAACGGAACCGAAGTCGGAAGTCACAATATATTTGCCGCTGTTTGTTCTGGAATCATTAAGCAGATGAAAATGTGCTTTAGAGGAAAGATACAGATCTCCCAACGACTGTTTAATATTATCATCCAGTTGATTTTCAGATTTTTGTGTCCGGGTCACTAATGTTTCTATAATTTTGTCGCCATTTAATTCGTCCAAACTGACAACCATATCAAAATTATGTGGATTATGCCAATCAACCGAATATAAATACCTCCCCCATTTGTCAATCAATTCATCATTTTCAGTAATATATTTTTTTGCTTCAGCGTTGGTAAAACCATGTTCTTTCTTAAGATATTTTAACCTGCAGCTATAGTCACAGATAATACTTAATCTGAAAATACTCGGAATTCCAAGTAGGAGCATATGACCGGCGTGGCCGCTGTAAACCATATCCCCTTTTATAGCCTCTTCGCACAAAAGCATTGTCAGACAGGCGATATATTTATCATGTTCACCTCGGAGATGCTCAACTACCCCGCGCGGTTTCCCGATTGACTCCATTAGAAGTTTTACCGGAACCCCCATTTTCTCGGCTTTTTCTATCAGATGCTTTCTGTCAATGTAAGTATAGCCCAGCTTATCGGCCAATTTTTCACCGAAATCTTCACCGCCGGTATAGGTCATGCGGGATATGGTTATTACAGACATCTAAAAACTCTCCGATAAGAAATACAATATTCAATGGACATACTTAGTACATATTCCAGTTTAAGATCATAATATATAAATTCAAGTAATATTTAATCAATTTTTATTAAATGAAATATTGATAAATATAACAATGCCCTTATCTTTATGTTCTATGAAAAACGAAAATAACACCGCGGCTGTATCTGGAAAAGCCGCTCAAAAAACAGAACTGATTCGCTTTATAAACGATTACGAAATCAGTCGAGCTCTCAAATGGCTTGAAAATCAACGGCGGCCAATTTCATTGGTATCCTCCCTGCTGTTTACTACAGATCAAACTGTCCGATGGCGGGCAATTGAGCTTTTAGGAAAATTAGCAGGGATTATCTCAAAAAGTGACAAAGTCTCTATAAGAAAACTGCTAACCCATAATATTTGGATGATGAATGATGAATCCGGAAATGTGGGTTGGTATGCTCCTGAGACTATCGGCGAGGTTCTTTACAATGTACCTGAATTCATTGATGAATTTGGCATTATGCTGCCAACTTTTATAATTGAAGAGCCATTTGAACGGGGAACACATTGGGCTATTGCAAGGGTATCTGAGATAAAGCCAGATATATATATTAAGGATTTCTCAAAAATCCTGAAATCACTGGAAGATTCTGATCCATATATAAGAGCATATACTTCAAAAGCTGTTATGCTTATAGATCCTTTGAATGCAAAATCAAAAGTTGAAAAATTAAAAGCTGATCAGGGTGATATTGAACTTTATAATTTCACTACCGGAAATTTATACCAGACTAAGGTTGGCAAAATCGTAACTGAACTGGTAAATATTTAGTGTTGAAATTTCCTCGCTTTTAGGATTACTATTCTTAAATGCACTGTCTGGAATCTTTCCTGACAGCTATATTATAAATTAGACAGGCAGGAAAGATTCCCGCCTGCGCATCAAGGTAGATATACCATCGCCGTTTTCGAAATCATTCAAATTAAATAAAAAACCGGCTCATTGATCAGAGTCGGTTTTAAAATTATTAACTTAGCTATCTTTTTATTCAGGAGAATAATCTCTGGATAATTTCCCTTTTGCAACCAGTTCTTTCTTTTTGGTTACAACCACATCATCTTTCATAACCATAGTTTTGGCTCCAAAAAGAGCGAACTTCAGCCACTGATAACCAAACTTGAGCATCTCCAAGTCATCTTCTTTGATTCTGGCTTTGGTTTTTTCATCAACTTCAAATTTATTAAAAAAGGATGAATCAAAAACAAATTTGCGGAAACGGTCAACATCATAACAAGCCAGGAAAAACATCTCAACCCGATCAGGGGTTAATTGTCCCCCTTCCATAAAATACTTATGAGTCGTAATATCCTTAAAATCCATCCCCATTTTATTATATTCGGATATCCCCTGGTCATCAAGCCACTTACTTACCGAAATTTCCCTATTTTCCTCGAATCCTTTACAGACTGATTCTTTCAGCAGAAAATAAAACTCTTCGTCTAATTCATCCGAATCCTCACCCGGAGTAGCCAAACCAAGAGGATACATCCGACATGCCCATGGACGATCAGTATAAACGCTGCAGCCTTTTTCTTTTACAAATGGGCATCTATTAGTCTTAGGATCCATCTGCATGAGGATAATCGGATATTTCAAATTTTGGTCAAAAGGGGATATAGTATATTTTTTTAACAGTTCAGTTGAGGATATCCCCAGGTTATGCTTTAATCTGATGATATCATAAGGAGTCAGGAAAATATTCACATCACCGCAGCATTGATTAAAACAAGGGACATCAGGATGGCACTTAAAGCAAAACACGCTTTCCGTGTTAAGACGCGGGTATTCTTTGATAATCTGTTGTTTTAGATTTTCTATCTCTTTCATTATTTACTCCTGGTCATCGACGATTCGATCCCGATGTGCTTGTGATGACCATGCCGGCAGAGGGCCGCTGTTTCCAGTTTCAGGGTCATAACGATGGCGATAGGAAATATTCTGGTTAAATTTAGTTCTCATCCATTCCCAGCCATTTACATAATATTCACAGTCATCATTAAAACAGACATATTGAGGGTGAACCCCCCAATTACCTTCCATTGGCGGCTGCCACATTAACATTTTTACCCCGCAATGGGGACACATCGTTTTATCATCATCAGTCTTAGTCATACCATCCAACCTAAACAAAAATTTTTATTTTGTAAATACAAATCCGATCTAAAATATCCTCTTTTAAGAATTAAATCCTCCGGATTATTATTCCGGAGGATTTAAAATATTATCGTCAGATGATCAACCGCACGAAGCCAGTACAAGGAAGCATTGATCAACCATCCGACAATAGGGATACATCATGGTATTATCCAAAGATGTATTTAATGTCGCGTTTCATCATTTCCCATTTACCGGAGGCACGGTTGTATTTGCAGTTAGCAAAAACAGCCCAGTCGTCCTTCATAGACGGACAATCGGCACGGAAGTAATAACCCGGCCAACGAGTCTCTTCACGGAAGAGAATCGTACGGACGTGGGCTTCCGCCTGCCACATACGGTGAATATTTTCCCAACAACGCATCAGTTCGTGGAGATCCTCGGCCGCCAGCTTATCTGAATCTTCCTTCAAGAAAGCCAACAGTTCGAGACCTTTTTCCAACAAGAATTTAGATGTGGTAAATTGAGTTGTTACACCACCGGCATACTCGTCCATGATCTTCTGTAAACGGAACATGAACATTTTGGGACGAATATAATTCGGGTTGGTATTAGGATCAGTGCTGGCGCCTTTGAATTGTTCAAAACGATCAAGCGGAGCCAGAATGACCTTCTTCATCTCTTCGATTTTGGCATTGTCAAATTTAGGTTCAGCCGGATTGTCAATACAATAAGCAACAGCCGCTTTACCAGCAATACGACCTTCGGTAAATGAACCAGATGAGAACTTATGGCTGGAGGCACCGGAAGCATCACCGGCAGCAAACATACCTTTTACGGTACACATGTTATCATAACCCCAGCTATAACCTTTAGGAGCAATGTCAGCCGGACCACTGACCCAGGCACCAGAACCACCAGAGTGAGAACCAATAAAGTACGGTTCGCAGGCGGCGATTTCTGACGGTTTTTCTTCGGGAGCAGTGTTAGTAGCTGCCCAGAGAATAGCCTGTGAAATGGTCATATCAAGGAAATCTTCCCAAGCTTCAGATTCGAGTTCTTTGAGTTTTTTCTTGCGTTCTTTTTCGTCAGGAACTCCATTAGCTATTTTTCCAATAGCTTCTTCGGTTCTCATATAGATCGGGCCTTTACCTTCCATGACATCAAGCATCATGAGCCAGTTACGGAGGTTAGCCGGAACCGGTTTAACCAGACCATATGGTTTCCATTTGTTAAGTTCGTCACGACGGGTTTCCATATAGTTTTCACCCAGACCGTTAGTGGCACGGGCTTTAAACAGCAGGAACCAGGCACCGACTGGGCCATAAGCATCTTTAAAGCGGACAGGAATAAAACGAATTTCCTGGCAGGTCATTTCAGCGCCACCTTTGAGGGTGAAATAAGCGCTGGCGCCGGAGTTAAACGGCGGATACCATGAACGACCAAGGCCTTCACCGGATGAACGCGGTTTGAATACGTGTACCGCACCACCCATAACAGCGATAGTAGCTTTGGCTTTAAAGACATAGAATTTGTTTTCGCGAACGCTAAAACCAAGAGCACCGACACATTTGTCGCCTTCGATTAACGGTTCAACGATAAATACTCTCTCATAGATATTATCCATACCAAGAGCATTTTTAGCAGCTTCAGCAACGAGAACCTTGTAAGATTCACCGTTGATCATTAACTGCCAGCGACCTTCATGAACGTATGCGCCATTGGCATCTTTCCAAATCGGCAGACCCCATTTTTCAAACAGATGTACTGTGGAGTCAACGTGGCGGGCAATATTTGCCACCAGGTCTTCACGGACGACACCCATCAGGTCGTTACGGACATAATCACAATAATCATTGATAGTGTTCTGACCATCTTTAACACCGACGTATTGGTTAATAGCGGACAGACCCATCGCAACCGCACCGGAGCGATCCATAGCGGCTTTGTCAACTAAGGTCACTTTGAGGCCATGTTGTTTGGCCCAATAGGCTGTTTCGACAGCCGACCCGCAGGCAGCCATACCGCCACCGCAGATAAGGACATCAGTTTTGACTTCTACAGTTTCAAATTTTGCCATTTCCTAGCCTATCCTTTCCTACTTAACCTTCGGGATTGCTGACATGCCTGTCGATGCAGGCTCGGTGAACAGTATCGGGCTCTTCAAATCATCGGTTCCTGTGGCAAATCCGCCATCGGGAACAGCAGAGCCTTCCGGTGTAGTCCGGATCGGGAATTTGAAACGCTTGAGCATTCCATTGCGGAACTTGACCGTCCACATAATACTGTCAGTACTGCGCATAGGGGTCACTGATGCGCCAAGCGGACAGAAATCGGCATAACCGCGAACTTCGATCGCCTGAACCGGGCAGATCTTTACGCAGCTATAACATTCCCAACACATCTCAGGAGCCTGATTGTAGGCTTTCATGAGATCCTTGTTGAGAACCATTAAATCGTTTGGGCAAATATACTGGCATGCAGTTTTATCCAGTGCTTTGCATCCATCACATTTCTCAGGGTTCACAAAACTAGGCATCGATTCCTCCTGATAGGATGATTGTATTAAGGTTAACTTTCATTAATTTATTTCTCTATTTCTCTAATTCTCTTTAACGTTTCACTTTGGCATCACCAGTGGCATGGCCATGCATCTTGATTTCAACCTTCTCGGTCAATGATCCATAATAGTCGCGAAGGATAGCCAAAACTTCCTTACGGCTGAACTCAGCAGGTACCTCACCATTCTCAGAGAGAGCTTTACGAAGAGCAGTACCACTGAGGAAAAGACGATCCTCTTTGGCATGAGGACAGGTTTTCATTGAAGCCATACCGCCACATTTGAAGCACCAGAATGTCCAGTCGATTGGAAGCATTTTGCATTTAAGAGCACCATCCCAAAGTTTGGAGAAAATTTCCTGGGCATCAAACGGACCATAATAGTCGCCAACACCAGCATGGTCGCGGCCAATAATCATGTGGGTACAGCCAAAGTTCTGACGGAAAATAGCATGAAGAAGTCCTTCTCGAGGACCGGCATAACGCATATCAAGAGGATAACCACCCTGAACGACACGTTCTTTATCAAAATAATTTTCAACTAAGGTATCAATGCATTTCACGCGGACATCAGCCGGAATATCACCTGGCTTCAGTTTGCCGACAAGTTGATGGATATAAAGACCATCACTGACTTCAATTGCAATTTTAGCAAGGTATTCATGAGAACGGTGCATTGGATTACGAAGTTGTAAAGCGGCGATTGTTTTCCAGCCTTTTTTCTCGAAAATCTTACGGCTTTCAGTCGGGGTTTGGTAAATACCTTTGAATTCTGTCGGGAAATAGCTCTCAGAAAGAACTTTTACCGGTCCAGCCAGATTCCATTCTTTCTGCCCCATTACCATTTTAACGCCAGGATGCTCAGGATCAGTAGTTGTATAAACATGCTTGCATTCGAACTCTTTATCTATCTTGTAGCATTCGGTTACTTTCATCGTACCCATAATCTCATTAGTTTCACCTGAGATCAGACAAATTTCGGTACCCTTTTTAATTTCTTTATCATGAGATAAAGTGACAGGAATTGGCCAAAAGATACCATTGGACATTTTCATGTCCTTGCAGACACCTTTCCAATCTTCCTTGCCCATAAATCCTTCCAGAGGAGTGAATCCACCAATACCCAACATGATGAGGTCGCCTGTCTCGCGAGTAGTCATCACTACCTTAGGTAGACCTTCTGCTTTTTTAAGCTCTGCGGCTTTTTCTTTCCCTTCCAGAAGGAGCACTTTTAAAGTGTCACTACCGTGGGGGGAAATCAATTTTGTACTGCTCATTACAAATCCTGTTTCTATTGCGTTATGCAATCAATACGTTTATTTTATTCGACCTATTGCAAGATAATGTGACTTTTTTCACAAAGCAAGGAATTATTTCCCTTATTTATTTTTTAACCACCTAAACCATTTTGGGTAGCATTGAAAGTAACTTTTTTCACAAAGTCTGTCAAGCGAAAAAAGAAGATAAATCAATATATTTATAGCATTTCAGTCATTCTTTCACTCTCCTAACCAATATTATAAATAATGACTTATAAGGATTTCGAGCTATCCTATTTAGTCCTGATATTTAAACCATTACTTTTTCTGTCGGGTTTTATATACATTAATATTAGCATTTTATGTATTTTCTTTATATTTTTATACTAATTTAGTGTTATTTTAGCTTAAAATCCCCTAAAGAGTAAAATTTAGCAAAAAACTATCAGATTTTTATTATTATATCTTATTGTATTATAATTATTTACGCTATCCATAGTAGCCTATCCCACCCCAATTTATCCTGTTCAACTGCAGTTTTACTGAAACATGCAATATTCAGAGCCCATCCTAAGATGTCGATAACTACATTGTGAAATAAGTAACAATTTATTGTAAAATGTATTGACTTATTTTTCAGACCAATTTATACTTATTTTTGATTTAAAATTTGATGGAGAGGTCTCATTGAAAGGAAATAATAATGGCTAAAGAGCTGATAATTAATCCTGATTTAGGATTAATCAGAAGTATTAGAAAAGCCGGTGGTGATACTGTCAAGAAATGCTATCAGTGTGCTACTTGTGCTGTTGTTTGCAACCTTTCCCCCGACAATAAGCCATTCCCACGCAAGGAAATGCTTATGGCTCAATGGGGCCAGAAGGATCAACTGGTTTCCGATCCTGATATATGGATGTGTCATCAGTGTAATGATTGCTCTACATATTGTCCGCGTGGCGCCCGTCCGGGCGATGTGTTAGCGGCCATTAGAACTTACATTTATAAGAATTTTGCCTTTCCATCATTTATGGGAGCAGCCCTGGCCAGTCCTGCTACCCTTCCTTTCCTCTTCTTTTTACCAGTTATTATTCTTATGGCTTGTATTTATTCTTTTGCTCCTCGAATAGAAGATGGCAGTTTCTTATTTTTGCAAGCGGGACAATCCATTGATTTTAACATCTTTCTTCCTCACAGTTCGGTTGATGCACTTTTTGTATTTGGAAATATAATCATCTTTCTCTTTGCCTCGATTGGGTTTATGAGATTTTGGAGGAATCTG
>CAYPUP010000032.1:0-11497 GCA_964413795.1 uncultured Ignavibacteriales bacterium | reverse complement strand
ATTTGGAATCAAATTGAAAAAGACCGGCAATTTAGCCGGTCTTTTTTTATAGGATGACAACCTTATTTAGAATCGCGCTATCAGATTAATATTTATACTCGAAAGAGATAACTCATCAAAGGGATAAAAAGAATCAGTTGCTTTGGCCCCATAAGTTGCTTCTCTGTGGTTATATCCAATACGAAGATCTGTGTTTTTGTATATGAGTTCTTTAATAGTAACGTCAAAGGATAAAATTATCAATGCCTGACCATCGTCATTAGACATCATTGAATAAGTTTGTTCCCCGGTTAATGTTAGTTTCGGGTTTGATTTTCCAAATCCGCCGCCGATATCAACCCTGAATTTATTTCCATTATGGATGCCGTAGTTAGCAGTAATTTCATAAAAATGTATTCTGGCTTTGGATGAGATAATCTCGGTGGTTGTATCAGCTTCCGGAGGTGGAAAACCAAAACTCATTACACCGAAATATTTAAAATCACTGGTATATCGGTTGAACGATAACCGAACGGAAATTCTATCATTGATGCTTTTTGAAACTGATAATCCCCAACCCTCTGGATTCTTAAGATAATCATTGTCTGACCAGCTTGAATTGGCATTCAATCCGAATTCAATTCCTGTTTTGGCTGAAATAGAACTACAATAAAGTATAATTAATAAAACACATAAAATCTGCTTCATTGTTAACCTCCACCTAATGCAATCTTATACTAATAGTTAAATGACGTAAAAAAAGAGAAAATGTGCAATTAAAATGAGATTGATTATTTTTCTACCGGGTGACAGCATTCAACTTTTTGCTCGCCCGCTTGGTCAATGATGATTTTTGGGCTTACAAATGGAATGCCAAGCGATAATCCGCGAAGGATAATCAAAACCGCAAGTATGACTCCCCCTACCGGAATAAGCTTCTGCAATTTTCTTTTAAGGCTGACCCCAATAAACAATCCCAGATAAGAGACGGCTAACATTATTGGAATTGTTCCTACTCCGAACATCAGCATATACATCAGGCCATCTACGGTTGATCCGGTTGATGCCGCCGCCGCCAGAGCAATATAAACCAATCCACAGGGCAAAAATCCATTCAGAAGTCCGATCAATAAAAAAGACATATACGAATTGCTTTTAAACAATTTCCCCCAGAATGCTTTTACTTTTAATACTGATTTATGATAAAAACCAAAAGGGAAGATTTTGATTCCCCACTTCGATGGAAGAAAAACCATAAGCAGAATCAGAATACCGAGGCTGATTGATAAGGTCGATTGATATCCGGCAATTTTGATGGTCTGTCCTACCCAGCCGCAAAAAGCACCGAGAATACTATAAGTAACAACTCTCCCGGAATTATAAAGCAGTCTTTTCAGAGCAAAACTATTGTTACTTTGCTTAGCTTGCGGTAGGGCAATCACAATAGGACCGCACATGCCGATGCAATGCAGGCTGCCTAACAAGCCGAATATGAATGCCGTCCAAAGAGCCACTAAATTCTCCTACTCGATTACAAACTGGCCTTCGAGATAATAACTCCGTTGATCATCATTCCAGTGAAATTTTAACTTCCAAAGTCCTTTGCTTAGCTTTTCCAGAGGTATAAACTGTAACCCCGAATCATCAGGAGCTATCTTCACCTTAAAATCTCCCCTCGCTTCCGAAGCTTTGTAAAACAGAACATCGCCGGAGATTATTTTATCCATTATACTCTCAGGAAACGTAATAGTCAAAACGTTTTCTATCTGATTTATTGCCCATATCGGTTTTTCGGAGAGTTCATTGGTGTTTTTGATTTCATCGATTCGTGACTGGAAATCCAGCTCTTTCTGATAGTAATCTCTTTCAACGAGTTGAAAATCCTGCATGGATGCATAGATGACAATTATCAAAGTAAAAACGACAAATAAGCCATACAGCAGAAAGATACCTTTACCCCATAATGTTATTTTTGATTTTTCAGACATATCCGTCATTTCTATGGTCCCATAAAATTAGTAGTTGTCTCATCAACCAATTCATCCCCAAAATAAATTTCAATCACTATCATAGCATTACTGCTGAAGATTTGCTTTTTATCTATCTCGACAAAAAAGACAGCCTCGGTCAACTCATGTTTCTTAAGGGTTATCTCACCCCCAATTACGACAATCTGTCCCTGGGGAGTTTTTAATTTCAGTTCAATCTGACCATCGGCGTTGGATTTGTTGACAATTATTATAGTATATAGGTTTTTTATTATCCCCTCGGCGGTCTCCTCATAAAGAGAACCGGGGGTTCTTAAAATTGTCGCCTCAACCTGGCTGCGGTTTAACATAAAAACCGAAAGAAGAATAATCAATGCCGATAAAATCATAGAATAGAAAATAATACGGGGGGATATTTTGAACTTCACTCCCTTTTCGATATTATTACCCGAGGCATACCTTATCAATCCCGGCGGGAGATTTTGTCGTTTCATGATGGCATTGCAGGCATCAATACAGGCAGTGCAGTTCACGCATTCAAGTTGAGTACCGTTGCGGATATCGATACCGGTCGGACAGACTTTGACGCATTGATGGCAATCGATGCAATCACCCCGCCCTTCAAAGCTCTCCCCTTTTTTAATTGGGGATCGCGGCTCTCCTCTTTTATAATCATAGCTTATTACCAGCGAGTTATTATCAAGCAAAACCGATTGCAGGCGTCCATATGGGCAGACAAGAGTACAAGCCTGCTCCCGGAACCAGGCAAAAACACCATAGAAAATAAAACTAAACAACATAGCCATAAACAAACCCAGTTTGTGATTGGCAGGATTGTCCTTGATCAAAACTTCTAACTTATCAACCCCGATTAAATATGCCAGGAATATGTTTGTGATTATAAATGAAAGAATATAAAAAATTGAGTGTTTTAGTCCTTTTTTAAAAAACTTAGCGGCGGTCATGGGGGCGGCAGCCAGCCTTCGCTGAGCCCCGGCGGAGCCTTCAATCAGGTATTCAATTTTGCGAAAAACCATTTCCATAAAAACAGTCTGGGGGCATATCCAGCCACAGAAAAGTCTCCCGTAAACAGCGGTAAATAGAACAATAAAGACTATAGAAGTAATTACAGCCAAAACAAAGAGATGAAAATCCTGGGGCCAGAAGACCAGAGAGAAAATGACAAACTTACGGTTAAGAATATCAAAAAGGAGGAGCGGCTCGCCATTGATTTTTACAAATGGAGCGCCGGCCATAAAGGCCAGAAGAAACCATGATAAAAAAGTCCGGGCACGGTAATAGCTCCCCTTGGGTTTGGTGGGGAAAACCCAAAGGCGGCGGCCATCTTTATCGGCCGTACTGATATGATCCCGAAAGTTCTCTTCAGTTGAAGCTGGCATAATAATTATTTTTCATAGTGATCTCCCTGGGGAGGTTTGGCTCCCGGAGGGTTGGTTCCCTGAAGAGTCATAATATAACTTGCGGCCTGCAATATTTTTTCTTCGCTTAAAAAAGCACGCCAGGAAATCATTCCCTTGGAGGGATAACCATATTTTACACTTTTGACAATGCTGTTAAAATCCCCCTTATGAAGCCAGTATTTATCGGTCAGATTTGGGCCTATCCCCCCTTCTCCCAATTTACCATGGCATTGAAGGCAATTTTTAATATAAATATCTTTACCGGCTGATAGTGAAGCGTCATCTATGAAAGCTGCATAAGTAATTGTATCGCTTTCGGCGGAAATCTCGACATAGGCTACCGGTTCTTGTTCCATCAGTGCCCGGCGCGGCGTTGGATCTGTTTGCGGGTTATAATTTGGAGAGTGATAATCTTTTATAACCCCCAATAATTTTGCATCAGTGTCCGCCATAGGGGCGTAGGAGGGATCTATCTCGCTTTTATATTCATCCGCCGAAAGATAACCGATATCAAAAACATGATAATAAATCATATATAAGATACCCCAGATGATTGTTGTCCAAAACAGATAAACCCACCAGCGCGGCAGATCATTATCAAGCTCTTTGATGCCGTCATAGTCATGATCCAATAATTTATCCCGCTCATCATTCATTTTCAATATCTCCGTCTATTTTTTCAAAAGAGGTATCTTTCAATGGGAGCAGACTCATTTTTTTTATCCTGGTTTTATCCAATTTTATTACCCATATGATCATGGAAATAAAAACAATAAAGAAAATGATCAGGGCTATAATGGGAAAGATTTCCACTCCGTTTATGCTGTTTAAAATATCTTTATACATTTTCATCTAATCCTGTAACATTTTTCAGGCTATTTATTACTCTCTGCTTTAATATCTGTTCCCATTCTCTGCAGATAAGCTATCAGAGCTATTATTTTCTTTTCATCTGACACGGTGATATTAGCATCCTTCAAATTAGCCATAATTTCTTTAGCCTGGGCTTCCATATCTTCAACCGCTTTCTGATCATATCCTTCCGGATACGAGACACCCAGTTTTTGCATGCCTCTTATTTTTGCGCCAATCCCTTCCTTATTATAGTTATCCTCAGCCAGCCATGGATAAGGAGGCATAATTGATCCGGGCGACATAGTAACCGGGTTGATCATATGATTATAATGCCAGGCATCGGGATATTTATTTCCGACCCTCATCAGATCAGGACCGGTTCGTTTGGAACCCCATTGGAACGGATGATCATAAACATACTCACCCGCTTTGGAATATTCGCCGTATCTCTCGGTTTCAGAGCGAAAAGGTCTGATCATTTGCGAGTGGCAATTGTAACAGCCTTCGGAGACATAAATATCCCGCCCCTCCAGCTCCAATGGAGTATATGGCTTTACCGATGAAATGGTAGGAATGTTATTTTTTATCAGAAAGGTCGGGATTACTTCAACCATCCCACCGATCAAAATTGCCACTAAGGCCAATATTATAAATTTAACCGGCTTGCGTTCCAATATCCTATGCCAGCTCTCACCATGACCTTTATTTGATTCAGCCTCTTTCAACAACGGCGGCGCCTGAGCCTCTTCATTATTTACAACTTTCCCCAGTTTCATGGTCTTAAACAGGTTGTGCCCCATCATCAATACACCCAGCAGGAAGAGTCCTCCGCCAAAAGCACGGATATGATACATGGGGACTATCTGAAGTACTGTCTCAAGAAAATTCGGATAGACTAAAAATCCTTCGGGAGTAAATTGTTTCCACATCAAACCCTGGGTGATTCCGGCAAAGTACAACGGGAGGACGTAAATAATGATTCCTAAAAATCCAATCCAGAAATGAGCATTAGCCATTTTTTTGGAATAGAGTTCAGTGTTGTATAATCTGGGAATCAACCAGTAAAGAATGCCAAACGTAAGGAATCCGTTCCATCCCAATGCTCCCACGTGAACATGGGCGATAGTCCAATCGGTGAAATGTGACAGAGCATTTACATTTTTTATCGAGAGCATCGGGCCTTCAAAAGTAGCCATACCATAAGCTGTCACAGCAACAACCATGAATTTTAGAACCACATCATCGCGGACTTTATCCCAGGCGCCCCTCAATGTTAACAGACCATTTAGCATTCCCCCCCATGATGGAGCAATCAACATAATCGAAAAGACTGTTCCCAATGATTGCGCCCAGTCGGGTAAAGATGAATACAACAAGTGATGGGGACCGGCCCAGATGTAGATAAATATTAAAGCCCAAAAATGAATGATCGATAATCGATAAGAAAATACCGGCCGGTTGGCTGCTTTGGGAAGGAAATAGTACATCAGACCGAGATAAGGAGTGGTCAGAAAAAAGGCGACCGCATTGTGGCCGTACCACCATTGAACAAGGGCATCCTGAACACCGGCATAAACCGGGTAGCTTTTAATTAGTGAGACGGGGAGTTCAATGGAGTTGACGACATGAAGAACCGTTACCGTAACAAAGGTAGCAATATAAAACCATATCGCCACATACATATGCTTTTCGCGCCGTTTAAAAATCGTACCGAACATATTCCAGCCGAAGATCAGCCAGACAACCGCAATCAGAATATCAATCGGCCATTCCAGTTCCGCATATTCCTTGCTCGTAGTTATCCCCAGGGGCAACGTTATGGCTGCCAGAAGAATTATTAACTGCCATCCCCAGAAATTGAGCTTACTGAGGAGATCTGAAAACATCCGCGCTTTGCACAATCGCTGCAGAGAATAATAAATGCCCATAAAAATGCCATTACCAACAAAAGCAAAAATTACGGCATTGGTGTGAAGTGGGCGGAGGCGGCTGAAAGTAAGGTATGGAATGCCTAAATTAAGCTTGGGAATAAAAATCTGAAGAGCTATTAATAACCCCACCAGCATACCAACTATCCCCCAGATCATAGTAGCAATGGCATATAACTTTACAATTTTATTATCATAATAAAATTTCTCAACATCCATTAACAAATCTCCATTCTATATCAAAATATCATTCTGCATTTTTATTGTTTTTTTTCTTATTATCAAAAAGCATCCTCACCGAGGGAGTATAGGTATCATCAAACTGCCCTTTTTTCGTTGCCCAAATAAAAGCCAGAAGAAACCCCACAGCAATTAAAAGTGAGAAGCCGATTAAAACAAACATAACTGACATATTTATAAACCTAATTTTCTGGCGCTGAATTTAACCGACAGGGTCGTAAACAAAACCACTGAGATAGAACTTAAAGGCATTAGAATTGCAGCATAAATAGGTTCCAGCAGCCCCTGTACGGCAAAAGTCATCCCAATTACATTATAGAGTATAGATATGGCAAAACTCATCATTACTACTTTTTTAGTCCTGTCAGACAGAGAGATAAATTTATTTATTATATTAAAATTACTGCTGTCAAGAATAGCATCACTGGCCGGCGAGAAACTATTTACATTTTCAGTGACAGCAATACCGATATTACTTTGCCTTAAGGCTCTTGCATCATTTAAACCATCACCGAACATAATCACCTTTTTCCCGTTCTTCTGAAGAGCGCTAATATGTTCCAGCTTATCATGTGGAGACTGATTAAAGATCAATTGAGCCCGATGCTTAAATATTTCATTGAGCCTGTCAGTTTCATTTTCGTTATCGCCGGATAAAACAGAAAGAGAATATTTTTGAGGGATTTTATTGATAAGCTCACTTAAATCAGACCGGTACAGATTTTCAATACTATAGTGACCCAGAATTTTATCATCAAAAGAAATATATACTCGAGTTGTTTTATTATTAGCTTCCATCTTCGGATCAGCATTAACATCAAGCCATTTTCCTGAGCCGATTTTTATTTTATATCCCTCTACAATTCCTTCGGTTCCCATCCCAACTACTTCTTTAAAATCTGTAACATTATGAATAGGCTTCACCGATAAGTAATTAAATAGTTTTACACTGATGGGATGGGTGGAATTCCTGACTAACGATGCGACCAATTCCTTTTGATACAAAGAGAGTTCTTCACCCGAATATTTCAAATTCGAGTGATTAGCTTTAGTCAGGGTCCCTGTTTTATCAAAAACTATGTCACTAATCTTTGTCACGGTTTCAAGTATGAGACTGTTTTTCAGATATAACTTGTTTTTACCTAAAATTCTTTGAGCTGTTCCGAAACTGAATGGAATTGATAAAGCCAATGCACATGGACAGGCAATTATTAAAACCGCAGTAACGGCGTTAATTGCTATTTCAGGATTGGCAATATACCAGAAGATCCCCGTACCCATTGCGAGAGCTAATACCCCAAGCGTAAAATATTTGCTTACCCTGTTTGAGATTGTCTGGAATTGAGAGCCTTTTTCGGTTTTATCAGATTGATCGTTCCAAAGTCGGGTAAGGTATGAACGGGATACATCTTTGACAACTTCCAACTCGATTGCTGTCCCAACCTGTCTGCCGCCGGCGAAGAGCATTTCTTTGGGTTGTACTGCCACCGGATCACTCTCTCCGGTTACAAAACTATAATCAACCAGAGCATCGCCACAGAGCAACTGCGAATCAGCCGGAATCAGTTCCTGGTTTCTAACCAAAATTCTGTCCCCTGTTTTAATACCCGTTACAGAGAGATATTCCTCTCCCTTCTCGGTTAATTTGGTGACAGAAATCGGAAAATATGATTTGTAATCCCTATCAAAAGAGATGGAATCGTAAGTTTTTTGCTGGAAATATTTCCCTATTAATAAAAAAAAGACCAATCCGCTCATCGAATCCATATAACCAATGCCGGTATGGGATATAATTTCATAAAGGCTTCGCGTGAAAAGAATAAATATTCCAAGGGTAATGGGGACATCGATATTAATCACCCCATATCTCAGGCTCTTAAAGGCGGATTTATAATAATCGATGGCACTATAAAAAAAGACGGGCAGTGATAAAAAGATATTCAGGTATCCAAAAAATTTCTTTAAGTCAGGGCCTATGACACCATCACTAACCAGATACTCAGGGAAGCTAAAGAGCATAATATTGGCAAAACAGAAACCAGCCACCGCCATTTTGATGGAATATGAATGATTCTTTTCTGGGGGGGCTTTTTTATCCAGATCCTTCAGGGAAATATCAGGCTCATAACCAATCGAAACCATCAGTTCAATCAAAATTCTAAGGGATATTTCCGATTCATTAAACTGAATCGTGACCTCCTTTTTCATGAAATCGACTTTTGAATCAACCACCCCTTTTTTCAGGCTGTTTAAATTCTCGAGCAGCCAGATACAGGAGGAGCAATGAATTGATGGAACGGAAAGCGTAATTCGGCTTATTTTTTCACTGGAGAAGTCTACCAGCTTATTTTTGATTTCCGGGATATCGAGATAAGCATATTTATTATCGATTTTCCGACCGATAGGAGAGCCCGGATTTTTATCAAGGTTGTAGTAATAATCGAGATCATTTGCGGATAGCAGCTCAAAGACCATCCTGCATCCGTTGCAGCAGAAAATCTTGTCACCAACTGCAATAAAACTGTCAGAACACTTATCACCGCAGTGATAACAAATTAAATCCTGTCCTGTAGTTGTAGCTGCCACTATTTTTCTTCCATCTCCCCGGACTATTCAGAGTTATATTGTGTATTACATAACTCTATAAAACCTATTTTCCCCGCCAATATATACAAAATCCCTTTCGAGGCAATACTTGATTTGCATAACCTGCAAAAAAAGCCTAAGACTTAGCGATGTTGCCCCTTATAATACTAAATCAGATGCAATTCGCTATTAAATACCACCCACAAAACAGGACACCAATAGTACTCTTTCCGATTGGTTTTTTTATTGATAATTTGTATTTTCTCAATTACCATCAATTAATTGTAAAAATAAGATCGATGGAAGTTTAACTGAAGCTATGAAAGTAGAGTTCTTTAATCAAATTACTCTATTATCCCATTGACTTTTGATGAAATATATATATATAATATGTATTTTAAAGATAAAATTATCAGGATGATTTGAATGAGTAATAAAAAAGTTAAACTATCAAATAGCAAATTATATTGGCGTTCATTAGAGCATTTAAAATTATCAGAAGAAAGCAAAGAATCTGATAAAAACGAATTTCCTTTTGATCCTTCGGTAATCGATACCACCTGGTCCCGGCGAAGCTTTATCTCTCTTATGGGGGCTTCAGTAATGATGGCCACTCTGGCCGGCTGCCGTCGTCCGGTGGAAAAAATTATCCCTTATGTCAAAGCTCCCGAAGAGATTATACCCGGCGTCCCCCAGCATTATGCCACAACTATGCCGTTCGGTAATTCCGCTTATGGTCTTTTAGTTGAATCGCATGAAGGCCGACCGACTAAAATCGAAGGTAACCCCGATCATCCTTCTACGATGGGGATGTCCAATGTTTTGATACAAGCGTCGATATTGGGCTTGTATGATCCCGACCGATCACAAAAAATTAGGTTTGAAGGATCTGCTAAAGGCTGGGAAGATTTTTCAGCCGCCTGGTCGACAGAACTTGAAGCATTCAAGTCTTCCAAAGGTGAAGGATTAGCTGTTTTATCCGAAGCTTATGCTTCGCCAACTATTCATCGCCTGAGAAAAGAATTTGAAAAGCAATTTCCTAAATCCCAATGGGTAACCTATGAACCGGTTTCGGATGAAAATATATACAATGGTTTAAAACTGGCTACCGAAAAAACTTTGCAGCCTGTATATCACTTCGATAAAGCGGATGTCATTCTTTCTATTAACAGTGATTTCACCGTTACCGAATCAGAAAATATTAAAGCCAGTTTCGGTTTTTCATCCGGTAGAGATATTGAGTCTGAAAATGACAGGATGAATCGTCTTTATGTTATCGAATCCGGTTTTTCAAATACCGGCGCTAATGCCGACCACCGTTTAGCAGTCTCCAGAGGCAAGATCATTAATTTCGTTATTGCTTTAGCCCGAAAATTTGAAATTGATGCCGTAAAAGATTTCAATATCAACCTATCCGATGAATGCCTGACATGGTTACAGCCGGTATATGATGACTTATCCAATGCTAAAGGTACCAGCTTGCTTGTTGCCGGAAGAAATTTACCCGAAGAGATTCATGCTTTGGTTTATGCTATCAATGATAAGTTAGATAATATCGGTAAGACTGTTGAATATCACGAACCTGTTGACAACACATTTTGTTCATTAGCTGAACTGAGAACGCTTTCGGAATCAATAGAAAACGGCAGCATCAAAACCCTCATTATTCTTGGTGGCAACCCGGTATATAATGCCCCGGTAGATTTTAAATTCAGCCAGCTAATTAAAAAGTGCATCAATTCCATTCACCTGAGTCCATATAATGATGAGACTTCTCAGCTCTGCAAATGGCATGTTCCCGTCTCGCATTACCTTGAGAACTGGTCCGATGCCCGTTCGATTGATGGAACATTATCTGTTGTTCAACCTTTAATTGCCCCTCTGTATGGTACAAAATCATTTGTCGAAATCCTGAATTATTTGGCAACAGGCGAGGATGCGCCCGGCTACGAACTTGTCCAAAAAACCTGGGAGAAACATCTGTCAGGTGATTTTGAGAAGAGCTGGAGAAAAGTTCTCCATGATGGCCTCCTGCCTGACAGCGCCACTAAAGCAACTAAAACCGATGTTAAGAATAATAATATCAAAGCCGCTCTTAGCAGTATAACTTATGATGATAGCGGAAATATCGAAGTTAGCTTTAATACATCTCCATCTGTTTATGACGGTCGTTTTGCCAACAATGGCTGGCTTCAGGAACTGCCCGATGCGATAACAAAAATTTCCTGGGATAACGTTGTTCAACTCTCAGTTAAAACAGCAGAAAAGCTCGGCGTGGCCAATGAAGATATGATCCGAATAGAATTTTCAGGTCGTTCAATGGAATTACCAGCCTGGATCGTACCTGGAATTGCCAATGACACCATTATGCTGGAATTAGGCTACGGACGAAAAGATACTGGGCGTA
The DNA here is from genome assembly GCA_964413795.1 of uncultured Ignavibacteriales bacterium. Taxonomy (GTDB): domain Bacteria; phylum Zixibacteria; class MSB-5A5; order GN15; family FEB-12; genus DAOWMZ01. Next base: position 93 of record CAYPUP010000032.1, on the reverse strand, counting down.
TAGCTGATAATGTCGGTTTTAATACTTACCTGTTAAGAGATTCCGAGAATTTATATTTTTGCAACAACGTCAAAGTTACTCCATCAGGGACAA